>CALDKR010000118.1 GCA_937898095.1 uncultured Rhodoluna sp. | reverse complement strand
CGGAAACCCGAGCAGCGTTGCAATGACCAACAGCGGGGGAGCGAAGTAGCGAAGATTGGCCTTGGTCGGAGACATTTTGGTGATTAGCGCTCGCCAAATGCCGGTGTCATAAAACTGCTTGGCCAAGCGGCCAACTGATGAGCGCGGATAGTAGGTAACTTCGAGGCGCGGATCGAACCATACTGTGTAGCCAGCCTCGCGAAAGCGCAGGTTTAGCTGCCAGTCTTGGCCGCGAATCATGCGCTCGTCGAACATGCCAACCTCGACTAGCAGGTCGCGGCGAAAGACACCAAGATAAACCGAATCGCTTGGGCCAGCCTGGCCGCCCACGTGAAAACTGCCGCCGCCTAGGCCAACTCGGCTGGTGTATGCATAGGCCACCGCCTTTTGAAACGGCGTGGTGCCAACAGCGCGCATGACTCCGCCGACGTTTGCAATCGGGCCACCTTTATAAGAGGTGTTGCCGGTCGAATTCAAAATCTCAACCGCGAGCTTGGTGTATCCCGGTGATAAAACCGAGTGGGCATCAACGCGCACAATCACATCGTGTTTGGCTGCCTTGATTGCCGCGTTTAGGCCTGCTGGCGTTTTGCCGGTCGGGTTATCAACCAAAACCACATCGAATTCTTCGGCCAGTTTGGCGGCCACGGCATCGGTGTTGTCGGTCGATGGCCCCAGAGCCAAAATGACCTCGGTTGGCCCGGTCTGCTCTTGCTCAAAAATGCTGCGCACAGCTGCGGCCAAGTGCTTTTCTTCGTTTAGCACCGGCATTATGTAGCTCACTGATTTGAGCGGCTGCGAGTTCATGTCGGTCAGTTTATTCAACGAGGGTCGTGGGTGCGCGGTTTGCGACTATTCAACGTTGCGACCAAGGGCGATGGTTCGCCATCCGGCTGCCTTGAATGCGGCAATGTCGAGATAATTGCGGCCATCAATCAGAGTCTTGGTGCCGACCAACTGGCCAATCACGGCTGGGTCGAGTTCGCGATATTGCTTCCATTCAGTTGCCAAAATCACAAGGTCTGCGCCGGTTAGGGCAACGGTCAGGTCGTCTTCGGTGGTCAGCGCAGGGTAGTGCTCGCGAACGCCCGGCAGCGAAATCGGGTCGTGAACCAAAACGTTTGCGCCCTGCACGGTGAGCCGGCTAGCGATGTCGATGGCTGGCGAATCGCGAATGTCGTCGGTGTCTGGCTTAAAGGCCGCGCCCAAAACCACAATCGTTTTGCCCTCGACGTCGCCCAATTCGCGGTGGGCCAAATGCACCACGCGCTCGCGGCGACCGAGGTTGATTTGATCAACGGCGTTCAGCAGATTGCCGATTGCGTCAACGCCAAGTTCGTCAGCGCGGGCCACGAACCCACGGATATCCTTCGGCAAGCACCCGCCGCCGAAGCCGATGCCGTTGCGCAAGAACTTTTTGCCGATTCGATCGTCGTATCCGATTGCTTCAGCCAGCTTGACCGCATCGGCGCCCGATGCCTCGGCCACCTCGGCAATCGCGTTGATGAATGAAATCTTGGTTGCCAAGAATGAGTTGGCCGCCACCTTCACGAGTTCGGCGGTCGGCAGGTCAGTGACCAAGAGTGGCGTGCCGGCATCGGTGATCGACTTGTATGCCTCGCGCAGCACAGCCTCGCTGCGCTCATCGGTGACGCCAAGAACAAGACGGTCGGGGGCAATTGAATCTTGCAGCGCATTGCCCTCGCGCAAAAATTCTGGGTTCCAGGCCAGGTGAGGTGCAAAGTCTTTGCCGGCCTTGCCTAGCTCGGCAACCAAGTGCTCGGTCAGTGCGGCTGCGGTGCCAACTGGCACGGTCGACTTGCCCGCGACGACGGCGTCTGCCGACAGATAAGGGGCCAAATCGGCAACTGCGCCAAAAAGATAGTCGGTGTTGGCTGCCTTTGAGCCGCGCACCTGAGGGGTGCCAACACACAAAAAGTGCAGGTCGGCTTCGCGAGATTCGTCATCGTGGGCGGTTTCAAAACGGATGTTGCCCTGGGCCAAAACCTCGTGCAGAGCCTCATCAAGACCCGGCTCAAAAAAAGGAACTCGGCCAGCGCGAAGCTCATCGACCTTGGCTTGGTTCGGCTCGATGCCAATCACGGTGTGGCCCAGCTTTGCCATCACAACTGCGTGAGTTGCGCCCAAATAGCCCAAGCCAATAACGGTGATTTTCATCTGTATACCTTCGCGGTCGCCGAATGAACTGCCTTCAGGTTACCTGAGCATTCATTTGGTAAACACGCCGAACCGCCCAGCGTTTAGCCAACGTTCACCAAGCCTGCAGTGCATAAACTTGCGACATGAAATTCTTCGGTTCTGTCGCTTCAGCCATTTTGGTCACATCACTGCTCGCTGGTTGCAGCTCACCTGCAACACCAAACGCCGCCCCTAGTGAAACCCAAACCCCAGAACCGGTGTTCGTGACCGCGCCACTAACTGGCATCAAATATGAAGACACCACTGCCGAGGCTAAGCAAATCACCCGCCCGTCGGTGGCCTGCAAGATTGACAACTCAGAAGCAGCACGCCCGCAACTCGGCCTCAATTCAACCGACGTTGTCTTTGACGAGATGGTCGAAGGTGGCCTAACTCGTTTGGTTGCAATTTGGCACTCAACCCAACCTGCGGCGGTGGGCCCGGTTCGTTCGATTCGCCCGATGGACCCTGACATCATCAGCCCATTTGGCGGCATCGTTTGTTTTTCGGGCGGTCAGCGCCGTTTTGTCGACATGATGGGCGCCACCAAAGTTTTCAATGCCAGCGAAACCACCGAGCAAGGCAAGGGCACTTTTAGTCGCACCCCTGATCGTTATGCCCCGCACAATGTGATTGTCGACGTCAACAAGTTGGCCGGCCACCACACCGACCTCGCCGCACCGCAATTGATGTTTGATTTTGCCGTTGACATCGCTGGCGCCACGGCGACTACCGCAGGCAAGCCAGCCGCAAAAATCACAGCGCGTTATCCGGCTGCCACCGCAACCTGGGTGCCTGATTCACTCGGCACTCAGTGGCTGCGCACCCAAGACGGCGAGCCACACCTAGACGCCGCCGACAAATCGCAGATTCACGCCACAAATGTTGTGGTCTTGAATGTCGGCATCGATCGCAGTTATCTAGACGGCAAATATGGCAACGTGCCAAAGACCATCATGGTTGGCAAGGGCACCGGATTCGTTTTCACAGCAGGCAAATATGTGCCGATCAATTGGTCGAAAGCCGATCAGGTTTCAAAGATTCAACTCATGGATTCAACCGGAGCGGCAATTTTGCTAGCCCCAGGCAACACCTGGGTTGAGCTGCTGCCAAAGTCACCAGAGGGCAAGCTGACCGTGACCGCACCAAAGCCGGCAGCAACCGCCACGCCATCGGCGAGCAACTAACCGTTAAAAGAGAAAACCCGAAGCACTGAATTCATTTGCTTCGGGATTCTCTTTTGCGACGAGGCTTGGTTTCAAGCCGCAAACTTAAGCTTTCCCCCTATGGAAAACTTCAAATCCTTAACAGACTAGCGGCGCACACACTGAGATTACGGATTGTGTCGCCATTAAGGAACATGAATTGTTCATTAATCGCCCAGCGGCCACGAACCGAAATATCGCCGCCAACAATAGCGGCGTCGAAAATCGTCAAGAACCATAACGAAACTAGCTATAGCCCGTTTCTATAAATGTCTGGCAAACTAAAACCAAGCTAGTTTCACCCGGGCAAAATCTTTTTTATATAAAGGCATAGCAAGGCACAACTTTGGGCATTCGCAAAGACAGAAAACTCAAGGCCGTCAAGGCCGACTCTGTCGCACCCGAATTCGCGATCGAAGGCGCTGCTTTAAACGCGCACTCATCCGCTGCAATTCAAAACCCAGACGCAGCCCCAATCACCGAGGCGATCACCATCGCCGACATCTTTAATGCGGTGCCAAACGAAGACACCCTAGAGGCCCTGCTCGACGCCGAAAGCGACGAAGACTTTGGTCTGCCAGAGGCAGCTGCCGAAAAGCGCGCCGTTCTAAAAGAGTGGTCTGCTCAAGATTTTGCAAACATCTATACCCGTTTTCGCCCGCACCTAGAGCGTCACGCTCGCCGCTTCTTGAGCAATCAAAGCCAGGTTGACGAGGTCGTTCAAGACGCATTCCTTTATCTAATGGTCACCCTGCCAGAGCTCGACAGCGAGCTTGGCGTGCTGCGCTTCATGAAGTGGAAGGTGCGCCTGCTTTGCCTCGACGTGATTCGCGCCTCGGGCCGGGCCTATATCAACAACATCGATGACATTGCCGAGCCAGAAAGCAGCGAGCCTGAGGTTGGCAGCGAGCTTGAGCACATCGAAGACGCAGCTATCGTGCGCCTTGCGCTCAGCAAGCTAAACCCGCGCCACCGCGAGGTGCTGTTGGCCAGCATGTATGAAGAGAAGTCTGCAGCCGAGATTGCCGCTCAGGTTGGCCTTAGCGAGAACGCAACTCGCCAGCTGATCTTCAGGGCTCGCGCTGCTTTCAAGACCGCTCTTCTCGGCTCAGATGTCGACACCACCGGAATGTCGGTTTCGGCAATTCTTTCGGTGGCCGCCCGCAAGGCAGCAGCCGAGGCCAAAAAGGTCGGCGCTCAGGCGATGGTTCTGGTCTTGTTCCTGATGGTTGCCGTTGGTGCTGTGGTCAGCTTCAACAACCGCGGTGGTCAGAGTGCAACTTTGGCTGGCGGCTCAACCAGCCAGGGTTCACCGTCAAGTTCAAACTTGGCAACCGAATCAGCCGAGCCAACAGCTTCAGCCTCGGCTAGCTCATCGGCTTCAGCCGCGGGCACCCCGTCGGCATCAGCAAGCCCGAGTGCTTCGGCGTCTGCTGTTGAGTCAGCAAACCCTAGCGAAGCCGCAACCCCGATCGTATGGGAAAGCGCTTCGCCAGTGGCAACCCCAAGCCAGTCGCCATTGAGCAGCTCAGCCGTGCAGGGGCTTTTCAAGCCGGCATCTGTTGCTTATCTAGTGCCAACTAGTGTCATTGGTGATTTTGTTTCTTATCGCTCTTACTCAGATCAGGGAATTTTCGCAGATTTCAACTACAGCACCAGCGATAAAGACCAACCGTTCAAGAACATGGTTTTGACTTTTATGGTTGCTGGCAAGCCTTATTACACCTACCCGACCAACGAGAGCGCAATTTTCTTTAGTGACCGCGACGGCAGCCCTCACGTTGTGTATTACGCGGATTTGAAGTACACAACCGATGGCAAAAATAACGTCTATTCCGAGAGCGCATTAGCTCAAGGCACCATGAGAGTAGAAGCAGCAATTGATCCAACTAACGGTCGCCTGAAAGACATTAGCTTGATTGTTTTGCGCGGAAAATAGCGAGCGAAGAGCAAAACGCCCAAGTGCTCCGATTTTTCGGGGCATTTTTTACTTTAAAAAACTTTTGAGAATATCCGTGTATGACCGTAATGTCCGGACAACCTGTCC
>CALDKR010000117.1 GCA_937898095.1 uncultured Rhodoluna sp. | reverse complement strand
TAGCTTCTCTTCAGCAAAAAGGCCTGCTTCGATTCGCTTTGCCAACTCGACCTCGAGTTCAGCATTTAGAAGCGCAACCTTGCCGATCTGCTTCAGGTAGTCCTTCACTGGGTCGGCAGTGGCGCCGGTGATAGAAACTGTCTGAGCCGGAATGTCATCGTCATCGCGACTTGAAAGAACTAGAGCGCCCTCTGGAACGACGATCTTGTCTTCGTCTTCAGTTTCATCTTCGAGAGCAGCCTCGTCTACAGCGAGAATGGCTGTCTCAGGAATTGCCTCTGTAGCTGAATCTTCTTCATCAATAACGACTTCGTCATCGAGGTCTTCTTCGTCTTCATCGGTGATGCCCTTAGTCGACTTTGCTGCTTTAGCAGGCTTTGCCTTGGTCTTAGGTGCCTCAGGTGACTTCTTGGTTGGCTTGGCAGCTTCTGGTGCCGCAGTTGCGACAGATTTTTTAACAGGCGCAGCCGATTTCGTCTGCTTTGCAGCGGTTTCGCTAGTGACAGGAGCCGCCTTTGTCTTCTTGGCTGCTGCAGTGTCTTCAGTAGTTGGCGAGGCAGGCTTTGCGGTCGCCTTGCTAGCAGCTGACTTGCCTGATGCAGCCTTTGGTTGAGAGTCAGACGCTTTTGCAGTTGCCTTAGATTTTGTTTCTGCTGGCTTAGTTGAGGCTGCCTTGGGCTTTGATTCTTTGTTGCTTGCTGAATTGCTAATTAGCTCTGTTTCCTTTTGCTTGGATTGTGAATCCCCCGCCGACTTGTCTGCGCCGGCTGCATGGAGCAAGCTCGACAAAAAGCCGCGCTTCTTGCCTTCTTTTTTGTTGCTCTCGTCTTTAGCCACGCTAAACCTTTCAAAGTGCCCCGTCGATTTGAATTTGGGCATAACAAGGACCCATGTCAAATCCAAAAGAAATTGGCGACTGGGTCTCTCTGACATTATGCCATCAAAAGCTCACTGGCATCTCATTTATCGAAAAAGACTTCGTGCTCTCTCTGCAAGTGCAACTGACAAAGGGCGTATGTAAATTCCCTTTTCAATGCGCAACTTGCCTCGAAGTTTACTTCTGGCCCTGAGAAAACATAAGAGACCAAACGCAGTCACGGCAATCTCAGCAAGGAAAGCAAAGCGAAAAGCCTCCAGCGAGAAAGTCTTTAGGGCAAGGTGCAGCTCAACGCTCGAATCAAGACCGATTCCAACCAGGAGCATCAGTGAAAAAGCAGCAATGAAACCGCCCATATTGATTATTCCGTTTGCCGATCCGATGCGATTCATCGGAACAAACCTACGTGAATAGTCAAAAGCCATCATCGATGCAGGGCCGCCCGAGGCAATGACGAGAATGGCGATCAACAAGCCCCAAAAAGGCAATGGTTCTGGAGGCAGAATTAGAAAACTCCAGGCCGAGAGAATCGCAAGCGCAGCACCTATGACCAGATTGGATCGTCGGTTCGGAAATCGTCCGCCGACTGTTCCAAATATAGGTCCTACCAAAAAGCCGACAAAGACAAACGATGTGAGAATCAGCGAAGCCTGATCAGGAGCAAGTCCTTCGGCTCGCACAAGAAACGGAAAACCCCAAAGCAAAATGAAACTGGATCCTGAGGACTGAAGCGTGAAGTGGACCCAAAATCCGACTCTCGTTGCCGGGTCGCGCAAGTTCGTTCGAACCTGAGCGAGCGCTTGAGGCAAACTTGACCGCCGCTGGTGAGCTACTCCTTCGCTGGCGAATCCAATGCTGATTAGGCAAGCCAAAAGTGAGAGGCTCGCCAACATGGTGAATGCCGGAGTCCATCCGATTTGCTGAAGCAAATAATGGAAAGGTACAGCGGAGAGCACCTGGCCTAATTGACCTACATTTGCTGCCAGCTGCTGGAAAAGACTGGCTCTAGTGCCTGAAAACCAAGAATTCACTACTCGAATGAGCGCAATAAACGTGAATGCGTCACCGAAGCCAACCAACATGCGGCCAGCCACGGCAATTCCGAAATCGCCAGTGAATGCAACGATCGCTTGTCCGGCAAACATGACTACAGCTCCAAGCACGAGGCTGTTTTTAGCACCATACCGGTCAAGAAAAACGCCAACCGGAACCTGCATTGCAGCGTAAACAGCAAGCTGAACAACACCCAAGCTTGAAAGTGTTGCGGCGTTTACGTCGAATCTGCTGCTGGCCTCGATTGCTGAGACGCCAAGAGAACTTCTTTGGGCCACCGCAATCAAATAGGTGATGGTCACGACTATTAGCGAAATCTCGCCTGTATAACGACCAAAGCGCAGTTTTGTGGCGTCCCGTGCCTCAGACACTAGTCGTCTTCATCTGCCAAATTACGTCTGCGAGAAGCAAGATAGTCTTCGAGTTCATTTGCGATTTGATCGGCAGAAGGCATTGAGGCTGCCGGAGGGGCAATCGGCGCGCGAATCGGAGCAATTGATTCATCGGCGTAGTCTTTTTCGAGTTTGCTAATCATCTTTGTCAGATCTGCATTTTGACCGACTTGTTCATCAAGCTTCGAAACGAAGAGTTGATTCGCTTCTCTAAGTTCGTCGGTCGGAAAAACCAGCCCGGTGGACACAGTTATTTGCTCAAATGCC
The DNA here is from genome assembly GCA_937898095.1 of uncultured Rhodoluna sp. Lineage (GTDB taxonomy): Bacteria > Actinomycetota > Actinomycetes > Actinomycetales > Microbacteriaceae > Rhodoluna. The sequence continues at coordinate 5,991 of CALDKR010000117.1, read as the reverse complement.
GCCAACGCAACCGCAGGAAATTCGTTGTCTGCGAGGTAGTGCGGCGCTAGGAAGACAAAGCCAACGGTCGGCAAGCCAAGTGCGGCAAGTTTGAATTCAAGCAAGTGCATGACATTTCCGGGAACTTCGGTCTCTGGTCGCCACTGTGAGATTTGACCGCTTAGGTCAGCTCGGTTTCCGGACACGGTTATGGCCACGGGCTTCGTGTGTGGGATAGGAAACGGCACAGAGTGTATCCAAGTAAACGAACTGACGCGAAGATCTTCAATTATTGAGACAACACTCTCGGAAAAGGCATCCCACTTGAAATCTGGTTCATAGCCGTGCAAGAAAAGAAAAGGCTCACCAGCTTCGTCGGTGACTAAATAAACGGCCAAAATCGGTGGCGTGTAACTAGCGATGTGATCTTTTTCAAAGAACATGACGGGACGTCTGGAACGGTAGTCGAGCAATTCGTCATTTTCAAACTGAACAACCAGTTCGTAGTCGAGATTGTCAAAAATGTGTTCGGCAAACTGTTTGATTGCATTGCCTGCATCGGTGAAGCCACTGAGGGCACCGATCATTGGTAGTCCCAGCGGTCTCGAATCGTCGTCAAAAAAAACGCGATAAAGGCTGGTCGGGTCAATCATGCAACCATCCTAACTTTCATCGCTAGCATTACCTCTATGACCGAACTCAACTTCAAAACCACACAAAAAGTTCCTGCTTTCGCAACAAAAAGAGTCTTTGTAATCGGAGTGTTGAATTCGAAGACTGGCGTGGTTTTGGCTCCAAGCGCAACCGAAACATTGTCTATTCGCCATCTCAATTTTGAGGCAATTGGAGTCTCTGCTAAGGCTGAACAAATCACACGCATTCCGGGCCCCCAAGGTTCTGTTTTCGCACTAATCGGACTCGAAGACGGCAACACTGGGGCAGATGATCTTCGACGTATTGCCGGTGTAGTGTCCCGAAACCTGAGCGATTTTCAAGACATTGTTATCGACATCCCTACTTCCAGCGCCGAACAGGCTTTCGCGGTAGCCGAGGGTGCCGCCCTGGGTGCATACAAGTTTGAAAACTACAAGTCGACAAAGACGACAAGTTTGGCTAAGCTACAAAGCGTGACTGTTGTCACTTCATTCAAGCTCTCGGCAGCCCAACTTGAGCGTGTCAAGATCGAGGCGATGGCCGTGAATTTCACTCGCGACCTTGTGAACACACCGGCCAATGACCTGTTTCCGGCTTCAATGGCTAAACAGGCTCAAAAAGCAGTCAAGGGTTTAGGGCTTGAGATTGAAATTCTGGATGAAAAGCAGCTTGCTGCCGGTGGCTTTGGTGGCCTGGTTGCGGTTGGCAGTGGTTCATCTCGCCCACCGCGTCTCGTGAAGCTTTCATACACTCCGAAGGGCAGCAAAAAGCACATCGCACTGGTGGGCAAAGGTATCACTTTTGATACTGGCGGTCTCTCGCTGAAGCCAGCGGAGGCAATGGTTGGCATGAAATATGACATGACCGGTGCAGCGTCTGTTTTGGCCGCTATCACTGCCATTGCCAAGCTCGGTCTAAAAGTGCGTGTAACAGCCTGGATGTGCCTAGCGGAGAACATGCCATCGGGCACGGCGCAAAGACCGAATGACATCATCAAGGTGCGCAACGGCAAAACCATTGAAGTTTTGAATACTGATGCCGAAGGGCGCCTGGTCTTAGCCGACGGATTATCTGTCGCGTCTGAAGAACACCCGGATCTGATTGTCGATGTCGCAACCTTGACCGGCGCCGCTGTCATTGCCCTCGGAGAGCGATATGCCGGACTCATGGGAGACCAAGGGGCAACCGAGCTTGTAGCCAAGGCTGCTGCGGCCAGTGGTGAGCTTGTTTGGCCAATGCCACTGCCTGCTGAGCTGCGTGCACTTCTGAACTCAGAAATCGCCGACATAGCAAACGTGAAAATAGGCAATCGCGCGGGTGGAATGTTGGTTGGCGGGCACTTCCTGAAAGAGTTTGTAGGTCGCATGAAAAACAAGTCGCAGACGATTCCTTGGGCCCACATCGACATCGCTGGTCCGTCAGAGAACAGTGGCGCCGCATATGGCTACACACCTAAGGGCGCAACCGGAAACATCGTGCGCACTCTAATTGAACTCGCTCGCCAAAATCAGGCGTAAGCTCTAAACGCCCCCGATATTCGGTAGTAAAGTTTCAACTGCAATCGCAATTTTCTTAGGAGATTTCTGTGGCCGACCACAATTTTGACGTCGTAATTCTTGGCGGAGGAAGTGGCGGCTATGCAGCTGCTCTTCGCTCAGCGCAACTTGGAAAAAAGGTTGCCCTAATCGAAAAGGACAAGCTCGGCGGCACCTGTCTTCACCGCGGTTGCATTCCTACCAAGGCTCTTCTGCATTCTGCTGAAATTGCAGACAACGTTAAAGAAGCCGGAAAATACGGTGTTAACGCTTCATTTGGCTCTATCGACATGCCGGCCGTAAACAGCTACCGCGATTCGATTGTTGATCGTTTGTTCAAAGGTCTATCAGGCCTAGTTGGCTCAAAAGACATCACGGTGGTTAGCGGCGAGGGCCGCATGGTTGGCCCGAAGACCATTCAGGTCAACGGAGACAACTACACCGGCGCAAGCCTCGTTCTGGCATCTGGTTCATACAGCCGCTCATTGCCAGGGCTTGAGATTGGCGGTCGCGTCATCACCTCTGAGCACGCTCTGCAGTTGAGCTTCGTGCCTAATTCAGTAATCGTTCTGGGTGGTGGCGTTATCGGTGTCGAATTCGCTTCGATCTGGAAGTCATTCGGTGCGCAAGTCACCATCATCGAGGGATTGCCAAGTTTGGTCCCCAACGAAGATGCCTCTGTCTCAAAGGCTCTCGAGCGTGCTTTCCGCAAGCGTGGAATAGAATTCAAGACCGGCGTTCGCTTTGCAGGCGTAGAGCAACATGAGAACGGTGTTGTCGTCAGCCTTGAAAGCGGAGAGAAGCTAGAGGCTGAGGTTCTTCTTGTTGCTGTAGGTCGTGGGCCAAACACTGCCGGTCTTGGCTATGAAGAGCAAGGCATCGCGATGGATCGCGGATATGTTCTAACTAACGAACGACTTGAAACCAATCTTGCTGGAGTTTATGCAGCCGGCGACATCGTGCCCGGTCTTCAGTTGGCACACCGTGGTTTCCAGCAGGGAATCTTCATCGCTGAAGAGATTGCTGGCTTGAAGCCAGCGGTAATCGATGAGACTGGCATTCCGAAGGTCACCTACTGCGAGCCAGAAATTGCATCGGTTGGCCTAACCGAGGCTAAGGCGGCCGAGGTTCACGGTGCCGACAACATTTCAACTTATGAATACAACCTAGGTGGCAACGGCAAGAGCCAGATCCTGGGCACTGCAGGATTTATCAAGCTAATCCGCAAGAACAACGGCCCAATCGTCGGTGTTCACATGATTGGCTCTCGTGTCGGAGAGCAGATTGGCGAGGCGCAGCTTATTGTCAACTGGGAGGCTTACCCAGAGGATGTTGCGACTCTTGTTCACGCTCACCCGACCATGAATGAAGCAATCGGCGAGGCTCACCTTGCACTTGCTGGCAAGCCTCTTCACGCACACGCTTAGTCAAAACAGGAGAATCTAAATATGAGCGAAGTAGTTCTGCCAGCACTGGGCGAGAGCGTAACCGAAGGAACAGTCACTCGCTGGCTGAAGAAGGTCGGTGACACAGTTGCCGTCGATGAGCCACTAGTAGAAGTTTCTACCGACAAGGTCGATACTGAGATCCCATCACCGGTTGCCGGCACAATCCAGCAGATCTTGGTTCAAGAGGACGAAACAGTTGCGGTTGGCGCTGTTCTAGTCATTATCGGTGACGGCGCCGCGGCGCCAGTTACTGATGCGCCCGCAGCTACTCCGGTCGTTGAGGTCGCTGCCCCAGCAGCAACACCGGTCACTGAAGCGCCGGCTGCGGTTGTTGCACCAGTGGTCGCTCCTGTGGTTTCAGCTCCAGCAGCACCAGTTTCACCAGTCGTGCCAGCACCAGTTTCAGTGGCGCCGCTTTCTGCGCCAGCGGCGCAGGCTCACAGCACGGGTCTTGTCGACGCTGGATACGTCACTCCCCTGGTTCGCAAGCTGGCATCTGAAAACGGCATCGACCTAAGCACAGTTGCTGGAACCGGAGTTGGCGGCAGAATCCGCAAAGACGACGTTCTTGCTGCCCAATCGGCACCATCAGCTGCGTCAGTTGCTCCTGTTGCAGCCCATGTTCCTGGCGCGGCGTCTCCGCTACGCGGCACAACCGAGCCAATGTCTCGCCTGCGCAAAGTTCTTGCAGAGCGTGCAGTTGCCTCAATGGTTTCAACCGCTCAGCTAACCACCGTCGTTGAAGTTGACGTGACTCGAATTGCAAACCTACGCAAGGCGGTTCAGGCGCAGTTCGTCGCAAAGACCGGTAACAAGTTGAACTTCATGCCCTTCTTCGCTCTTGCAGCTGCGGAGGCTCTGCGCACTCACCCGAAGCTAAATGCAACCATTGACGGCGAAAACATTGTTTATCACGGCACTGAAAACATCAGTTTTGCTGTTGACACCGAAAAGGGTCTTCTCACTCCTGTGATTCGCGATGCATCGACCCTCAACATTGCTCAAATCGCTGGCCAAATTGCAGATCTTGCATCGCGCACCCGCTCTAACCAGCTAAAGCCAGACGAGCTAGGTGGCGGAACATTCACTTTGACCAACACCGGGTCACGCGGAGCATTATTTGACACTCCAGTTGTGTTCTTGCCACAGGTTGCCATTTTGGGCACTGGTGTAGTGAGCAAACGAGCCGTTGTAGTGACCGATGCTGACGGAAACGACAGCATCGCGGTTCGCAGCATGGTCTATCTAGCCCTTTCATATGACCACCGCCTGGTCGATGGCGCCGACGCAAGCCGATTCTTGGTTGACGTCAAGTCTCGCCTTGAAGAGGCGAACTTCGCCTCTGACTTAGGAATCTAGAGTTTCTGGACTAATCCCGCAGCCCTCTTCGGGTCTGCGGGATTAGTTTTTCTATAACCAGTTGATTTTTAGTCTCGCGGATTAGAAATAGCTGACTAGCGCGACAGTCACTTGGCAATGCACTTGCTATTAGGCCACCAAAATTCATCGGACTCCCTGAATGCACAGCCGCCGCATCGGTTGCCGAAAGTGAAGCTCCGACCTTGTGTCGAATGCATTTTTGCGGGCTCTGCTCTGGGGGTCTCTCTGCTGGTTTCTGAATGCGATCGGGCGTCGACGCGCTAGCGTTTGGGTGTTTTAGTTGCTGCCCCACACCCGCGGCCGCATCCGACGCAATTGTCGAGAATGTCGGCAGGTGCCGGCTGGCTGAGTGTTGCATCGAGGCGACCAGCGCGACCCCGGCCGATGTCAACAGCACGCCGACAGCGAGTGAAATGCGGCCTGCGCCCAAGCTGGTCTTACGCCTTCCCTTAGGCGCGAATTGAAGTCTGCCATCTCGTCGAATTCGAAGATCTCGAAAATCAATTGCTCCACGCTGAACCAGAATTGGCCATGACAAAAAAGTTTTCACTTTCCAAGCTAAAAGCCATTTTTAGACGAGGAATCCAAGTTGAATTCTTTCTGTTGATAACTAAGTTGCTAAGCCGCCTAAGTAGACTTAAAAGATGCCTAAATTCATAACTGCGGGTCTTGACCCGAACTTCATTTCTTATGAAGACGGCTGGAATCTTCAGCGCGAAATACATGCTGAAGTCGCTTCTGGCACCAGACCAGACACTGTTATTTTTCTCGAGCATCAATCGGTTTACACTGCTGGCAAGCGCACCGAAAACGAAGAGCGACCAAAAGACGGCATTCCCGTGATTGAAACCGACCGCGGTGGAAAAATAACTTGGCACGGCCCGGGTCAGCTAGTTGGATATCCGATTATGAAACTTCCTATGCCAGTTGATGTGGTCGGTTATGTGCGCTGGCTGGAGCAAGTCCTTATCAACTCAATTGCGGAATTCGGTCTC
>CALDKR010000116.1 GCA_937898095.1 uncultured Rhodoluna sp. | reverse complement strand
GCCGCCTGGGCACTCACTGGCCAACGCCCCAATTGGCCGATAAGTATTCAGTCTCATTTCGAGCCAGAAACTGTCTCGGCAGTTCGAGAGAACTACAAAAAGTTCACAGCCTAAGGGAATTAGGCACTAGCAACCTGGGTTTGTAGAGTTAGCCATGCGTTAGCCCAGCGCTAATTCAACGACCAAATAGGGGATATCCGTGAACGCAATCATCAACTTCATCACCGGCCGCAAAACCGCCTGGGTGACCCTGTTGATCGGATTGGTCTTTGCCGGATTGGCATTTGGCCCATTGAAAGCGGCAACAACTGAGGTTCAGCCGGGTGTCGGCTTGCCTTCAAGCGCTGAGTCGGTCAAGGTTGACGAGATTCTCAAAGACATGCCGGGTGCCGATTCAACCGCGGCGGTGATTGTTTATGCGGCTGACAGTGCATTCACAGACGAGCAAAAAACTTGGATCGCCGGCACTCCAGACGAAACCACTCGCATGCCGGTTGGTGGCGCCAACGAGAAGTTCACCGAATTCACCAACGTCGAGGTGATGGGCAAAGCATTCGTTCCTCCGGCCACGCTGTCAAACGATGAAACCACTGCGGTCATCACAATTCCTATGGATGCCACCGATAGCACTGAAAAAATCACCGAGCGCATTGCTGAAATTCGCTCTCTTGCCAAAGAGGGCATGCCAAGTGGCCTCAAGGTGTATGTCACCGGCCCAGAGGGTTTTCAGGCTGACCTAGCAGGAGTTTTCGCTGGCGCTGACTTCACGCTGTTGCTATCAACTGTCGTTGTAGTCGCAGTTCTTTTGCTCATCACCTATCGCAGCCCGACCCTATGGTTGATTCCGCTTCTAGTGGTCGGCACCGCCGATGGAATGTCGGGCCAGCTGGCTCGACAGGTGGCGAAGCTATTTGGCATCACCCCAGACGCATCGGTGACTGGCATTTTGTCAGTGTTGGTTTTCGGTGCCGGCACCAACTATGCACTGTTGCTAATTGCGCGCTATCGCGAAGAATTGCTGGGCAGCGAAGACCGTCACGTGGCTATGGCAAAAGCTCTGCGAGGTGCTGGCCCAGCGATCATCGCATCTGGTTCGACTGTGACTCTTGCCTTGCTAACTTTGAGCTTTGCCGACCTTGCCGGCAACCGCTCACTCGGTTTGGTCTGTGCAACCGGTGTGGTCATCGCCATGATTTCAGCGTTAGTCGTGCTGCCAGCGGCACTGGTCGTGTTTGGCCGAGGTTTGTTCTGGCCATTCGTGCCAAAGTTTGGTGGCGTCAACAAGAGCGACAGTGGCCTATGGGCTCGCTTGGGCAAGGGCGTTAGCAAAAACCCAATCGCGGTATCAATTGTCGGTGCGCTACTGCTCGGCACATTCGCAGCCGGCGCGTCTGGCATCCAGATTGGTCTAGCCAGCACCGAACGCTTCTTGAAGACACCAGAAGCGGTGGTTGGTCAAGAGATTTTGGCCGATGCATTTGCCGCAGGCACAACTGCGCCATCAATTGTTGTCGCGCGCAACGACCAGGCGCAGGCAGTTGCCGACGCAGCTAAAACTGTGAGTGGTGTTGCCTCGGCTGAACTCGGCGACAAAACCAGTGAGTTCACCAAGATCAATGTTGTGCTCGATGCAGAAAGCCAATCAGAGGA
>CALDKR010000115.1 GCA_937898095.1 uncultured Rhodoluna sp. | reverse complement strand
TGCTTGCTGGTTCGATCAAACCAAACCTTTTGCTGGCAGCACCGGACGCAACCGACGAACAGTTGGTTGACGTGTTGGCGCAGGTGAATCTGACCGAGGTGCTGAACCGTCACGCCAGCGGCCTGGATGCTGAGGTTGGCGAAAACGGAATCATGCTCTCAGGTGGTGAGCGCCAGCGTTTGGCAATTGCGCGCACCCTGTTGGCGGCTCCCCCGATTCTGTTGCTCGACGAATCAACCTCAGCCCTCGATGGCGTAAACGAGCAAAAGATGCGCGAGGCAATTGATGCAGTTTCAAAGAATCGCACGCTGATTGTGATTGCGCACCGACTTTCAACCGTGGTCGACAGCGATCAGATCATTGTGCTCGAAAACGGCTCAGTGGTTGGTTCGGGAACCCACAGTGAACTGGTGAAAACAACTCCGCTTTACAAAGAATTGGCCAAGCACCAGCTGCTAGTTTGAATGGTGAAGCACCGATAAATTTCGGTGCAGCAGAATTCAAAGTTGAAAGGTCTGCTGTGAGCTATAACCTGATTGATTCGTTTGGCAACCCCACCGATCGCGCCACCGCTTTAGCGCTCGATGCCGCGGATCCGCTTGCAAAATACAAGTCTGAATTTCACATCAGCGACCCTGATCTTTGCTATCTCGATGGCAACTCGCTGGGCCGACTGCCAAAGGCAACCATCAAGGCGGTTAATGACTTTTTGACCGAAGAGTGGGGCACCGAGCTGGTTGATGGCTGGTCTCACTGGATCGATGAGGCGCAGGCCGCGGGCAACCTTTTGGGCCGAGCAACACTCGGTGCCGCCGAAGGTCAAACTCTGGTTCAAGACACCACTTCGGTCAACTTCTATCAGCTTTGTGTTGCGGCGATCAAGGCTCGCCCAGGTCGCAAAACCGTGATCATTGATGCCTCAAACTTTCCTACCGATCGCTACATTCTCGCCGGCATCGCCGAGAGCATGGGCTTGAATATAATCACCCTAAACAACGATGGCTCTGGCGGGCCTGGCGCGGTTGACATCAACAGCGACTGCGAAATGATGACTGCGGCCGAGCTCGAAAAGCACCTAAACGATGATGTTGCTTTGGTGACCCTGCAGGTGATTCACTATCGCTCAGGCTCACGCCCTGACGTCAGGGCAATCACCGATTTGGTGCGCAAATATGGCGGCTTGGTGGTCTGGGATGCCTCGCACGCCGGCGGAGCCATCGAATTGAAATTTGACGAGTGGGGTGTCGACCTCGCCGTTGGCTGCACCTATAAATATGGAAATTCGGGCCCGGGCGCACCGGCTTGGCTCTTTGTCAGCAAGCGAATTCAAACCCAGCTGCACGCGCCGATTCAAGGCTGGTTTGCAAATGACAAGCAGTTCGAAATGGGCCCGTTCTTTGAGCCCGCAGAGCATATTCGTCGCTTTCAAATTGCCAGCCCATCAATTGTTGGCGCGCGCATGGTGCAGGCCAGTTATTCGATGATCGAGTCAGCCGGAATGCCGGCGATCGCCAAAAAGGCCGCGATGGGCACAGAGCTTTTGGTGGCCCTGTTCGACGCCTGGCTGGCGCCACTCGGCTTCACTCTGATGACTCCGCGTGACCCAAACCAGCGCGGCGGCCACATCACCGTTGGTCACCCAGAGGCCAAGAAAATCGCCGCTGCCATGCGCAAATTCACCAACACGATTCCTGACTATCGCACCCCCGACAGCATCCGGTTGGCGATTGCACCGCTGCCCACCAGCTATGTCGAAATCTGGGATGGCATGAATCGCATGCGCGAGCTAGTCGAGAGCAAGCGTTATCTCGAAATTGAAGACAACGGAAGCCGAGTCACCTAGTGGTTCAGATTGAACAACCCAACGAACACCAACGCGATCAAAAGCACATCACCTATATCAGCTATCTGAAGGTTGATGAGCTGCTCGAGCTTCAGCAGCCTGAGTCTCAAGAGCACGATGAGCTGCTGTTCATCATCATTCACCAGACCTATGAGCTGTGGTTCAAGCAGATTATTCACGAGCTGGGCGCGCTGCAACAGGCGCTCGAGAGCGCTGACACACACCGCTCGCTGGCTATTTTGGGGCGCGTGCGCACGATTATGAAAACCTGCGTTGCCCAGGTCGACATTCTTGAGACCATGACCCCGCTGCAGTTCAACTCGTTTCGCGGCCGCCTGTCATCATCTTCGGGTTTTCAGTCAGCGCAATTTCGCGAGGTTGAGGCAATCTTGGGCCGCCGCGATCACGCTGGCGCTGGCGCCGACAAAGGCACCGGAATGGGCATGGCCGAGCACCTAATCGAGGGTTCGCCAGCCCGCGCACGCGTTGAGGCGGCAATGCAGCGGCGTTCGCTTTATGACAGCGCGCTTCGCTATTTCGATGCTCGTGGCCACAAAATGCCTGAGCATGTTTTGAATCGCGATGTCACCGTTGGCTATTCATCAGATGAGGCCGTGCAGGCTGTTTTGGTTTCGATGCACAAGACCGATCTTGAGGCAGCCACGGTTGCCGAGTCGCTGCTCGATGTCGACGAGGGCTTGCAAGAATGGCGCTATCGCCACGTGAAGATGGTTGAACGAACCATTGGCCGCAAGCCTGGCACCGGTGGTTCTGACGGGGTTGGCTATTTGGCCTCGACTCTGTTTCGCCCGGTATTTGCAGACCTTTGGGCTATTCGCAGCCAGCTCTAGGTTGTTGAGAACTTTTTTGCCTGTCTGATGTTGCTGCCAGACTCTAAAAACTGGCAGATGCGCGACTTTGTCTAGTCCAGTTAACGACAAAACCCCTGGCAGCAACCAGGGGTGAGTCTGACACTCAGGTGAGCGTCGAATCGGAAACACAGTCCGAAGAGATGCCTCTTTTCGAGTATGGCACATAAGGTCCCCGAAGGGAACTTTATTTGTGTTTCTGGTTTTCGCTCGTTGGATCGCGTCCGGCGATAGGAAAAGGATATGTCTAAAGAACATCTCCTGGAGTTGCTCCTAACGGCAGCGAAAATTGTCATCTTGGCAATTGAGCTGTTGCTTTTAGTTAACTAGCCAGAAGAAGCCCCGGGCGGTTCACCGCTCGGGGCTTCCCATTTTCACAAGTATTTCTACGGTTTTTCTCGAAACGATTTGATCTCGAGATCATTTGCGTGATCCAATTACGAGATCAGAGAAAAATGGGGGTCTCTAATGAGCACTGCTGGCACCGAAAAGCTCAAGCAACTAATAACTTCTTTTGACCAACTTGAGGTCGAAGATTATCAGCGCGTCTATGTCTGGACAACCGACGACATGACTGATCTTTTTAATGACATAAAAACCTGCCTCAGCTCACCGCTTGATCGAGACCATTTCTTTGGAACGCTGATTTTGCAATCCGATGCTGCAGGTGGCCACCGAACCGCCAAAGTTGTCGACGGGCAACAGCGCCTCACTACGACCATGTTGCTCGTGGCGGCAATTCGCGACGCAATCTATCGACTTGATATTCATGAACTGCCCCCTCAGGGAAACATGCTTCCTACAAATGTTGCCAACGAGGCCTGGTCTTTTCTGATTAGCAATCAAGACATGACCAAACACCGCTTCAAGCCAAATCGTCTACTGAGAAAAATAATGGAAAACTCAGTAATGCCTTTGCCTGCTGGCCAATTGGATGTCCCTTGGGGCAACAAAACGTCTTATGACAAGCCAACAGCCCTCAATAAACCTTTTAGACGTGCAATTAAGCACGCACGCGAGCTGATTGAAGAAGACCTAGCTCCTTTTGAATCGAATATTGAAAAACTAAGCCGCGCCAATGACCTGCTGAACACCTTGTTCAATCGGTTTACCGTCTTAAAAGTAATAACCAATTCAATTGATGAATCTCTGGAGATATTCCTGACACTCAATAGCAGAGGACAAGAACTCAAGTCGTCAGATCTCGCCAGGGGAGAAATTCTTAAGAGTCTTACATTTGGCCTTGACCAAGAGAAGGACATACAAGCGGTTCACGCCACAAATCTCAATGAGTGGGAAGACATGGGGCAGCGAGTTAATGACCATGAGGTATTCCTTCGGCACTTCTTGGTGGCAACTGGCGACAAGCCAGTGACAAAAAAGATGATTCTTCAAGAAGTTCACTCACGTTTGCATCCAACGAAGCCCGATGGCTTCACTGAAATTAACCGGGCTATGGATTTCTGGAACCAGTTGAGAAGAGCGTCGATCGACTACAACGACATTCTTAGGCCAAACTGTGCCGATAGACCAAAGATCTATCTAGAGCTCATGGATGACTTGCTTATGAGTCATCGTGTGTTGTTTCTAAATGTAATTAACCGCGACTTGAGCGGTTCGGATTTTGAAGAGGTGACGAGGCTTGCGTTCGTCCTATCGTTCCGCTGGACACTGCTAGGCATGAACGCGCAAGACCTGGAGAACTTGTTTAGAAAAGCTGGCAAAGATTTCCGTGAAAAAACCGACGTAGCTCGACTCGTCCAGATTCTTAGAAGCGAGGCTAAGGCGCTGCCTGAGATCCCTCGTAAGAAGTGGGAGAAAGAAAAGGATACGGGAGCACATGGCCGCTCGCTGCTTTACATGATTTATTGGAACCTAACGGGCAATGGGATCAAGTGGCCGAGACATGAAATGCATCTTGAACACATTGCACCTCAGGCAAAGACCGATGCATGGGTGACAGAGTTATTTGGTCTCAGTGAAGTAGACGATGATGACTATTCAGATCTGATTAGTTCTATTGGAAACTTGACGCTTCTGGATCCAAGGATCAATCTGAAGGTCCAGAACGACACATTTGCCAACAAAAAGGTTCGCTACCAAGAGAGCGTCATAAACCTAGTCACCGATTTACTGCCGATTGACAAGTGGGATTCAGAAATTATCGATAAGAGAACTCAGTGGCTGGCAGAAATGTTTGAAATTATTTGGTCCATCGATGTAACTACGGACAAAGTTGTCTCATTCAATGATTGGCTATCTGCATAGCTTCAAGCAAAGCAGCAACTAGCGCCCGGCGCGATCAACCACATTTTTGACCAGCATTGCGCGGGTCATTGGGCCGACACCACCTGGGTTTGGCGACAGCCAACCGGCAACCGCCGCGACACCTGGGTCAACATCGCCGACCAAAGTTGCGCCCTCTGGGCCCTCAACTCGAGTGATGCCGACATCGAGCACTGCTGCCCCGGGCTTGACCCACTCGGGCTGAACAAAGTGCGCAACACCGATGGCAGCCACCACAATGTCGGCTCGGCGAACAGATGCCTCAAGGTCGCGTGAGCCAGAGTGAAGCAAGGTGACTGTTGAATCAATGCCTTTGCGGGTCATCAAAAGTCCGAGTGGTCGGCCAACCGTGATGCCGCGACCGATGATTGCAA
>CALDKR010000114.1 GCA_937898095.1 uncultured Rhodoluna sp. | reverse complement strand
GATGAGGCGAATGCCGGAATCGGAATGCCGGCAAGCGATGCCTTTGAAACCACGGTGCGCCATGAGCTAACTGCGGTTGCAACTGCCTGCTTGAAGTATGGGTCGAAGATTAGAGACTCAAGGTCGGCCTTGGTGTCATAGGCGTCAGCGATGCGGTTCAAGAACTGAGCGCGAATGATGCAGCCACCTCGCCAAATCTTTGAAACGGCTCCAAGGTTGATGTCCCAGTTGTATTCCTTCGCACCTGCGCGGATTGCGTCGAATCCCTGAGAATAGGCAACCAGCTTCGAAGCATAAAGCGCGCGGCGAACATCTTCGACAAAGGCTGCTTTGTCTTCGATGCTCCATGCGGTTGCATCTGCTGGCAAGCCGCTAACGGCAGCGCGCTGAGTTGCCTGTGATGAAAGTGAGCGAGCAAACACTGCTTCAGCAATGCCAGAAACTGGAGTTCCAAGGTTCAGCGCGGTCTGCACTGTCCAAACTCCGGTGCCCTTTGAGCCAGCCTGGTCGAGAATTACGTCGACCAGCGGCTTGCCGGTTTTGGCGTCAACCTGCTTTAGAACCTCAGCGGTGATTTCGATCAAGAATGACTCGAGCTCACCCTTGTTCCATTCAGTGAAAATCTCGGCAATTTCAGCAGGTGAATATCCGCCAGCTTGACGAAGAATGTCGTATGCCTCGGCAATAAGCTGCATGTCGGCATATTCGATTCCGTTGTGAATCATCTTCACGAAGTGACCTGCGCCGTCAGTGCCAACGTGCGTGACGCAAGGCTCGCCTTCGGCGACCGCAGCGATTGAAGCAAGAATCGGACCAAGGGTCTTGTAGGCCTCTGCTGAGCCACCAGGCATGATCGACGGGCCCTTTAGGGCTCCCTCTTCACCGCCCGATATTCCGGCGCCAACAAAGTTAATGCCCTTTGCGCTAACTTCTTTTTCGCGACGAATAGTGTCGGTGAACAATGCGTTTCCGCCATCAACAATGATGTCGCCCGGCTCGAAACGCTCAGTTAGCTGGGCGATAACGGCATCGGTGCCCTTGCCAGCCTGAACCATGATGATTGCGGTGCGTGGCTTGGCTAGCGATGCAACAAAGTCATCGATGGTTTCACTAGCGATAAAGCCAGCCTCTGGGTGCTCGCTAATTAGAAGCTCGGTGCGCTCATATGAACGGTTGTAAACAGCAACGGTGTTGCCCTCGCGGCTAGCCAAGTTGCGAGCCAAATTCGAGCCCATAACGGCCAGACCGACAACACCAATGTTTGCTTTTTCAGACATGAAAATTCCTTGAAAATAAGGGGATTAGAGAGTTTAAGAACCGGAGTACGCCAGCGGACTTCTGAGACAACAATATCGCACTTTTTCTCAGCGCGGTCCCTTGAAATACCATTGGAGAAATGAGCGACGCGATTATTTCCTATCCGGCAGATTTGCCGGTTAGTGAGCGACGCGAAGAAATTCTTGAGGCCATTCGCAACCATCAGGTTGTTATCATCGCCGGCGCTACCGGATCAGGCAAAACAACTCAGATTCCGAAGATGTGCCTTGAGCTTGGGCGCACCAGCATCGCTCACACCCAGCCTCGGCGCATCGCCGCTCGCTCAGTTGCCGAGCGCATCGCCGAAGAACTAAAAGTCGAACTCGGTGGCTTAGTTGGCTATCAGGTGCGATTCACCGACAAAGCCGGGGCTGACACCAAAATCAAAGTGATGACCGACGGCATTTTGCTCAACGCTATGCAGCGTCACCGCAATCTAGAGCCTTATGACACCATCATCATCGACGAAGCTCATGAGCGCAGTCTGAACATTGATTTCTTGCTCGGCTATCTCAAGCAGCTTTTGCCACAGCGGCCTGATCTCAAAGTGATTGTGACATCGGCCACGATCGACCCAGAGTCTTTCAGTCGCCATTTTGGCGACGCACCCATCATCGAAGTCTCAGGCCGCACCTATCCGATCGAGGTCAGATATCGACCAATTGCGCGTGAGGCAAACGACGACACTGACCCCGACGAAGAGACCACGGCCAATGACTATGTCGACGGCATTTTGTCGGCGCTCGATGAGCTCAACCGTGAACCAGATGGCGACACTCTGGTTTTTCTGTCGGGCGAGTCAGAAATTCGCGATGCCCAAGAAGCAATCGAGGGCAGAGTCACCGCAGGCAAACTTGGTCGGGGTGTCGAGGTGCTGCCGCTTTATGGCCGCCTAAGTGCCGCCGAGCAGCATCGCATTTTTGAACCGAGCAAGATGATCGGGCTTCGCCGACGAATCATTTTGGCCACCAACGTTGCCGAAACCTCGCTGACGATTCCGAACATTAAATATGTAATCGACGCCGGCACCGCGCGCATTTCGCGATACAGCCCGCGAGCCAAGGTGCAGCGCCTGCCAATTGAGGCAATCTCTCGAGCCAGTGCCGATCAACGCGCTGGTCGAGCTGGTCGCACCAGCCCGGGTGTGGTCATTCGCCTCTATTCAGAAGAAGACTTTGAGTCGCGCCCGGCATTCACTGACCCCGAGATTCTGCGC
Organism: uncultured Rhodoluna sp.; assembly: GCA_937898095.1. Lineage (GTDB taxonomy): Bacteria > Actinomycetota > Actinomycetes > Actinomycetales > Microbacteriaceae > Rhodoluna. The sequence continues at coordinate 11,529 of CALDKR010000114.1, read as the reverse complement.
ACCAACCTGGCCTCGGTCATTCTGCAAGCCGCTCAACTTGGCTTGGGAGACATCGCTGCTTTTCCATTTTTGCAAGCCCCGGATTCGCGCGGAGTCAAAGACGGGCTTGGACTATTGGGCGAGCTTGGAGCAGTTCGAGACCCCAAGAGCAAAACAGTTGAACTAACTCGAGTTGGCCGTGAGCTAGCTCGACTGCCTATCGAGCCAAGATTTGGTCGCATGCTGCTCGAATCAAAGCGCAACGATTTAGTGCGCGAGGTAATGGTCATTGTCGCTGGGCTCACAATTCAAGACCCGCGAGAGCGCCCGCTTGCCAAGCGAGTGCAAGCCGATGCGCTCCATGCCAGATTCGCAGACCCAACCAGTGACTTCTTGAGCCTGTTGAATCTGTGGAATTACATCGAAGAGCAGCAGCGAAAACTTTCATCCTCAGCTTTTAGGCGACTTTGCAAGGCCGAATATCTCAACTATTTGCGACTGCGCGAATGGCAAGACCTGATCAAGCAACTGAAGTCGATCTCGAAACCGCTCGGCATTGTTGCCGGCAATCCAAAAATCGACCCGGATGGAATTCACAAATGTTTGCTTTCAGGGTTGCTCAGTCAAATCGGCTTAAAGCAACTCAGTGACAAAAAGACCGCCGATTTAGCCAAAAAGGGCGGCGAAAAGCCAGCGCGAATCTCGGCCGAATATCTCGGATCGAACGGCAAAAAGTTTGTGATTTTTCCGGGTTCTACGTTGGCAAAAAAACCGCCGGCTGCGATCATGAGTGCTGAATTGGTTGAGACCAGTCGACTGTTTGCCCGCATGAATGCGGCTATTAATCCCGAGTGGGCAGAGGCGCTCGCGGGCGATTTGGTCAAGCGCAGCTACAGCGAACCGCACTGGCAGATGTCTCAAGGGGCAGTCGTTGCCTATGAGCGGGTGATGTTGTTTGGCGTGCCAATTGTTGTTTCTCGCCGCATGCAATATTCGCGAATCGACCAGGCATACTGTCGCGATTTATTTATTCGTCACGCTTTAGTTCAGGGCGAATGGGATTCAAAACAGCAATTTGAGCGAGCGAATCAGGCACTGATCAAGCAGCTTGAGGCGCTTGCTGACCGAGCGCGAAAACCTCAATTCGCCCCCGATGAAGAAGATCAATTTAAGTTCTTCTATTCGCGAATTCCTAAGGATGTATTCTCGACGCGCACCTTCGAGGGCTGGTGGCGAAAGGCAAAACACGAAACCCCAGATCTGTTGACCATGACGCGCGATGACCTGTTGCCGCCCGAGGTGCAAGCGCCAACCGAGCAAGAGAATCCAAAAACTTGGCGCCACGATGACCGTGAATTCAAGTTGCGATATCGATTTGAACCTGGGGCTATCGATGACGGTGTCACTATTGACCTGCCTATTGACTTCTTGCCCGAGGCCAACGCCGACGAGTTTGATTGGTTGGTTCCCGGTCTTCGCGTTGAGTTGGTTGCCGAGCTGATTCGCGGCTTGCCAAAGAACCTTCGCCGCAATGTTGTGCCGGCAGTCGACTGGGCCAAAAAGGCACTTGCTGAGTTGCCAGAGCATCCGGTTGAAAATTTGATTGTGACCATTGCAAAGACCCTTCGAAGCCTCAGCGGCACTCACATGACTGCGGCAGATTTCGACCCGGATGCTTTGCCGAGCTCGTTGCGCATGACCTATCGAATTGTTGACAAATCTGGTCGCACGCTCGGTCTCGGGCTCGACTTAGAGGCACTAAAGCAAAAATTAGTGGTTGAGAAAATCGATGCATCCGCAGCTAGTGGCGATTCAAAACCTGTGCCCAAAGCTCAAGATCCAATTCCGGCGCCAGAGCCGGTGGTTGAACCTGTGCTCGAGTCGCCTGTCGATTTCATAGCCGAGCAAATCGCCGCCGGTGAGCACCTAAACGTCAACTCGGTCGGTTATCGAATTGCTAAATTATTGGGCGATCTCGGCAAAGACCAAAGCAAATAAGTTCAGCAACGATTTGGTAACTTGTTTCGATTTGTTATTACAAAGTCTTTTGTCTGCATTAGTTTGAATCACGACGAGAGTAACAAACCTTCCAAATGCTCGAGAACCTCTTGGGTATTGATTTGGGGACAACAAACCCTGAATTTTCCAAATTAATCGGAAGGTATCATGAAGAAATTCGGTAAATTGAGTGGCTTTGTTGCCCTCATTGCTGCAGCAAGCTTGGCTTTGTCAGGCTGTGCAGCGAGTAGTGACTCAGGTTCAGAAGGCGGCTCAGAAGCCGTCACCATTGGCGCGACTTTCCCAGTGCTAGACGCTTTCCTTCAGAAGGTTGCTGACGGCATGACTGCTGAGGCAGAAGCCCAGGGCGCAGAGCTAACCATCGTTGCAGCTGACAACAAGGTTGACACTCAGCTAAGCCAGGTCGAAAACTTCATCGCTCAGGGCGTTGACGCGATTCTTGTAGTTGCAGTTGACACCAGCGCTGCTGGCCCAATGACCGATGCTGCTAAGGCTGCTGGCGTCCCAATCGTTTACGTAAACCGCAACCCAGCACAAGCTGGCGTTCCTTATGTTGGTTCAAACTCTCTTGTTTCAGGTCAGCTTGAAATGGCACAGCTTGCAAAGCTTGCTGGCAACAAGGGTGACGTTGTAATCATGCAGGGTGAGGTCACCAACGAAGCTGCACTAGACCGCACTAAGGGCTGTGAAGAAGAGGCTGCAAAGGCTGGCATGAAGGTCGTAAAGACTGGAACTGCAAACTGGGACCGCGCACAGGGCCAGAAGCTAATGGAGAACTGGATTCAGTCAGGCACCAAGTTCGACGTCGTTTGTGCAAACAACGATGAAATGGCTCTAGGTGCAATCCTTGCTCTAAAGGCAGCAGGCAAGACCCTAGGCGAAGGCGGCATCCTTGTCGGTGGCGTTGACGCAACTGCAGACGCACTTGCTTCACTAGAGGCTGGCGAGCTTGCAACCACCGTATTCCAAGACGCATCTGGTCAGGGTGGCGGCGGTGTTAAGGCTGCTATCTCACTAATCAATGGTGAGACAGTTCCTGACTACGTTGACGTTCCTTACCAGCTAGTAACTCTTGACAACATTGCCGATTTCCAGGGCAAGTAGTCTGAGCTAAGTTCCAAATGGGGTTGGCCGGGTCGGTTTCTAGGCCCGGCCAACTCACACTTAACCAAGGTCTATGAAAGAAGTAATCAATTGAGCAATTTCATTGTCGAAATGCAGGGAATCACCAAGCGATTCCCCGGCGTTTTAGCGCTCAACGATGTGCAGTTCAAACTGCGCGCCGGCACCGTTCACTCACTAATGGGTGAAAACGGAGCTGGAAAATCCACCCTTATGAAAATTCTCGCTGGCGTTTATGTGCTCGATGCGGGTCAAATTCTGCTTGACGGAAAGCCGGTATCAATCACCGATCCGCGCGATGGCCTGGCCCATGGAATCTCAATGATTCACCAAGAGCTGTCATTCGTGCCTGACATGAGCGCTGCAGAGAACATCTATCTTGGTCGCGAACTTCGCAACGGCGCAGGTCTCGTTAGTAAGAAGCGCATGGTTGAAGAGACCCAAAAAGTTTTTGATCGCTGGAACATAAACATCAATCCTGCGACTCAAATGAAAGACCTGAGCGTTGCTCAAGCTCAGATGGTTGAAATTGCTAAGGCAATCGCATTCGGTTCGCGAATCATCATCATGGATGAACCGACTTCGGCTATCACCGATCGTGAAGTGGCTCGCCTGCACGAAATGATCAATCAGCTTCGCAAAGCGGGCACTGCAATCATCTACATCACACACAAGATGGATGAAGTATTCGCGATCTCAGATGAAATCACTGTGTTCCGTGACGGCACTTGGGTTGCAACCGAAAATGCGTCAAACATCGACCGAAATGGCCTGATTTCTTTGATGGTTGGTCGAGAGTTGACTCAGCTTTTTCCAAAAGGCGAGGCAGAAATCGGCGAGGTAATCCTTGAGGTCGAGGGCCTAAATCGGGGTCGACAGGTCAAAGACGTTTCGTTTAAGGTGCGTCGCGGTGAGATTTTGGGTTTTGCCGGTTTGATGGGTTCAGGCCGAACCGAGGTTCTCGAGACCGTGTTTGGAATTCACGCAGCCGAATCCGGCACAATCAAAATCAATGGCAAAGAAGTCAAAATTCGTGAGCCATATCAGGCAATTGAGGCTGGCATCGGACTTCTGACCGAAGATCGCAAAAAGACCGGCATCATGGGTGTTCTATCGGTGCGAGACAACATGTCGATTGCATCGTTGAACCGATTCACCTCGATGGGCGTTCTGCGCAAGCCAACTCTTGAACAGCTTTGCGAAGAGCAGCGCCAGGCGTTGGCCCTCAAGACCCCATCGCTCAACCAGCAGATTCAGAATCTGTCTGGCGGAAACCAGCAGAAGGTTCTTCTGTCTCGATGGTTGCTGACGGACCCAGACATCCTGATTATTGACGAGCCAACTCGAGGAATCGATGTCGGTGCAAAATCTGAAATTCACCGCCTAATGAGCAAACTTGCCGCACAGGGCAAGGCAATCATCATGGTGTCTTCAGAGATGCCAGAAATTCTTGGAATGAGCGACCGCGTTGTGGTCATGTGCGACGGCCGACTAGTCGGCGAAGTCTCTCGCGAAAATGCCACTCAAGAAAACATCATGCAACTAGCAACACAATTCAGCGATGAAAGCGCTGTCGCTTAAAGCCTTAGGAGAAACAAAATGAATGATCAACCACTAACCACTTCTTCACTGCAGGTGATTAAGTCACGCTTCAACCTTGGTGAATTCGCCAAAAAATACATGATTGTCGGAATCCTAATTCTGTTTATTTCAGCGTTGGCAATTATGACTAACGGAAACTCAATCGAACCCGTCAACCTCGTAAACGTGGTTCGTCAGGTATCGGCAATTGGAATTATTGCCGTTGGCATGACTTTTGTGATTATTACCCTGGGCATCGACCTTTCAGTTGGTTCGATTCTGGGTCTCGCAGCCGTGGTTGCGGCCAGTTTGTCGCAGGTGCCAACCGGCTCGCTGGTCAAATTCGAAGGCATTGATCTTCCGGTTATTGTCGGTGTGCTTGCCGGTCTGGCAGTCGGCGCATTTGCTGGTCTGATCAACGGTGTCCTCATCGCAAAGTTCCGCTTGGCTCCATTCATCGCAACCCTGGGAATGATGTCAATTGCTCGTGGTTTGGCTTATATCTATACCGGTGACGGTCGTCCATTCTCAGACTTGAAGCCTGACTACAACTTCATCGGCCAGGGCTACATCTTCAACGATCCAAACCAGCCGCTATCGGGCATTCCGGTTCCTGTATTGATCTTCGTTGTTGTTGCGGCTATCGCAACTTTCTTATTGAACTTCACCAAGTTCGGCCGCTACACATATGCAATCGGCGGAAACGAGGTCGCGGCACGCGTCTCTGGTATTCGAATTCCTCGAGTTACAATCCTGATCTACACCATGAGCGGTTTGCTTGCTGGTCTTGCGGGCGTGCTGCTCTCAGCTCGCATCGGATCAGGAAACTCGACACTTGGAACCGGTATCGAGCTTGACGCGATCACTGCAGTAATCATTGGTGGAACTAGCTTCAAGGGTGGAATCGGAACCATTTGGGGAACGATTGTTGGAGCGATTTTGATTGGTGTCATCAACAACGGTCTTGACCTGCTAAACGTTTCACCGTTCTGGCAGATTGTCGTCAAAGGCTGCATCATCATCGTGGCAATCATCATCGATGAGCGAAAAAACTCACGCAAAGCGTAGGTTGAAAAAAGACCCCGGCCAGATGGTCGGGGTCTTTTTTCTTAACGGCACTTGCAGGCCGAAGCTAGCTTAAAAATTTATCGCCCAGACGCATGCGCCTGGGCGATAAATTCGACGAGAGGTAACAAAACCCTCGTTGTTAAAACTAGCGCATTAACTAGCTCGTGCTAGTTAAATAATCACTTTTTGAATAACATTTTGATTAACAATTTTGGCAAATTTCTAGATTCCAATTTTTACAAAACCCATGCAAACAAAGGGCTATAGCTTCAATTCGCGATTTTGCCTTGGCTTGCTCGTGCTAGTGCGTATCACCAGATTTGCCGAGGTGAGGTGAATATCGGCAAGGTGTTTCTCGCCTTTTATTCGCGCTACAAGGTCGTCTATGACGGCCTTGGCAATTTCATCAGGGTCCTGCCTCGCGGTTGTGAGACTTAAAAAATCAAACTGTGCGACAGTGTCGTCAAATCCGGTGACAGAAATATCGTCTGGAATCTTCAAGCCGGCCATTTGAAGACGGTGCGTCAGGCCAAATGCCGCCTGGTCGTTGTTGCAAACAATCGCGGTTGGCAGCTGCTCTTTTAAAAGGTGCTCGGCGGCGTGTGCGCCACCTTGCTCACCAAAGTCACCTTCAACAGTCACAACTCGGGTCTTTAGCTTTGCATTAGACATTGCGGCCATGTAGCCCTCTAGGCGGTAGATAGCATCTGTCATGTCTTTTGCATATACGTAGGAAATGTCACTGTGCCCTAGATCGATCAAATGACGAGTGAGGTTGAAAATGCCCTCCTCGCCCTTCGAAGAAACAACACCACCGCGAACGTTCTCGAGGCGACGGCCAAGGCTGACCAGTGGAATCTCTCTTGCCAGCTTCTGGAGGCGAGAGTGAGCCAGGGTAGAGGCCGAAAGAATCAGCCCTTCGCAGCGGTGCCCGAGAAGTTCTTCGAGCGCTTCACTGTCTTTGTGCGACTCTGACGCAATCGACAGCACAAGGTTATAGCCCGCGGCTTTTGCGTGCTTATAGATAGCCGGAACGATTGTTTGCATTGACGAGTGGTCAATGTGAAACATCAGGCCGATGTAGTTCGATGAATCGCGGCGCAGCGACTGAGCCGCCATATTAGGGCGGTATCCCAACTGCTTGGCAGCTGACTTAATTCTCGCAGCGGTTTCAGGACTAACTCCGGGTTCTTCGCGAAACGCAAGACCAACTAGCTGGCGAGAAACACCAACGTGTTTGGCCACGTCGGCCATTGTTGGTTTGCGGTTGTCGCTCTTGTCAGACTCTGCAGCTTTGGCCATAGAGAAATTCTAAGCTTGGTTATAAAAGGCCGGCTTCTGTGCGTAATCTACGTATTCAATTTGCCCAGAAGACAGAGCCTTCAATCCAGCTGAGACGGCAGCAGAAGCAAGGTAGCCATCCCAAGCACTTGGGCCGTCGATTTTGCCAAGTTTGGTTGCATTGACCCAGCGTTGAATTTGGGCGTCATAGGCCGCAGCGAATCGCGTTTTGAATGATACGTGCTCTTCGACTTCAATTCGGCCATCAAACCAACCGGTTAGGCCGCCAGTTCGGCCAATCTCTGCGATGCCTTGCTGAAAGACTGCTTCAGTCTTGACTTGATAGCCAAACTTCACCGAAACATTCATCTCAACGGTTGCCAGAACCTCATTTTCGGTCTGAAGCAATACCAAAATAGGCTCGACTAATCCTTCGTGGTTGTTTTTATTGCGCTTCATGTGGCGCACCTGAATGCTTGAAATCGGTGAATCGGTCAAATATCTGACAACGTCGATTTCGTGAATGACTGAATCAAAAATCAGCATGTCGTTGTGATACGTCTCAGGCACAGACGGGTTTCTGTGAGCGCAGTGCAGGCCAAGCAACTCGCCCTTTGATCCCGAAGCCACAAGCTCACGAAGTTTTTGGTATTCAGCATCGAATCGACGCATAAAGCCGACCTGAATTAGCTGCTTTCCGCCAGCAACTTCAGCCTCGACCATTCGAAGGCTTGAGTCTGCATCTGCGGTCAGGGGTTTCTCGCAAAGAATCGGCAGCGATGCAGCAAGTGCAGGCAGCAAAACTGGCTCGTGAAATTGCCCAGGGGTTGCGATAAGCACCGCATCCATAGCTTTTGCAGAAATTGCGTCGTCGATGTTTGCATACCAAGTTGCATTCGGCGCTGTTTCTAGAGCGGCCTTAGCGCGATTTTCGTCTGGTTCAACAATTGCCGAAACCTCGGCGCCCACAATTCGGTTTTCGATACGAATAACGTGGTCGGCGCCCATGAGTCCGGCGCCAATGACGGCAATTCTCAAATTAGACATTTACTACTCCAGTGATTGTGCAAAATTAACTAGCTCGTGCTAGTTGAAAACCTACCAGAGGCCCGGCGTCAATCGTCTTGTTTTTTTAGATTGAACCCAGTTGTTCTCAAAAAGATACAAACGAATTTATTGAAAAATGCCTAGCTAATCGCTCTCGCGATTAGCTCGATGATCTGCTTCTCGACCTTGGCGTTCCAGCCAATCAGTGCATACGAGGTTGGCCAAAATTCTTCGTCATCTAGGTTGGCTGCATCTTGAAAACCGAGAGTTGAATAGCGAGCCTTGAACTTGCCGGCGTCTTGAAAGAACAAAACCGTCTTGCCTTCAGCATTGCAATAGGCCTGCATTCCATACCAAGTTTTTGGCTGCAATTCGGGGGCATGCTTTTTGACTAGAGCGTGAACTTTTTCGCCGAGCGAACGATCCGCCGGTGCCATAGCGGCGATTTTTTCAACCACTTCAGCCTCAAACTGCTCAGGTGTCATTTTTTTGCGAGCCTTGGCGCGTTCGGCCATCGTTTCTTTCATGGCCTGTTTTTCAGCATCGCTCATTGCCATTGCGGGCTCCTTTCGCAGTTTCATCAAGCCTAGAACTACAGAGCCTGCCAAAACAAAAATGCCGACCCACACAGGGTCGACATTTTTGGCTACGAAAAACTAAAACTTGGCGTCGATTTCGGCAATCAGTGCTTCAACTTTTGCGCGAATTTCATCGCGAATCGGGCGCACGTCTTCAACGCCTTTGCCTGCCGGGTCGGTCAGAGGCCAGTCGAGATAGGTCTTTCCGGGAAAGAATGGGCACTTGTCGCCGCAACCCATGGTGATTACATAGTCAGAATCTTGAACAGCCTCAGTGGTCAGAACCTTTGGGCTGTTGTTTGCGATATCGATGCCGACCTCAGCCATTGCCTCAATCGCCGATGGGTTCACCTGGTCTTTAGGCTCGGTTCCAGCTGAAAGCACCTGAACGCGGTCGCCAGCTAGGTGCTGCAAATATCCAGCGGCCATTTGTGAGCGTCCTGCATTGTGAACGCAAACGAACAATACGGTTGCTTTTTTGTCTGACACGGTTTCTCCTAAATTTTGAGCAAGTCGAAAATATAAGTCACTTAGGTTAACGAATGGTTATCGAGACAATCACAGGGCACGCAAGTCAGGGGCTCGATCTTGGCTATTTAGCCAGCTTTGTCTGAGGTTTAGTCACACCACTGAAGATAACCGTGATCACCATCATTGCTAATGGAATGCCGAAGGCGACATAAACCCCCGCGGCTTGGCCAAGTGCACCAAGGGCTGGGCCAACCGAAATGCTCGAGATGTAAACCACAGTGATGATCATGTTCACACGGGCAGCTGCCTTTGCAGGGTCATCACTCATTGACGCGACAACCATCGGAAACCCGAGCGCCATGCCCCCGCCCCAGAGAATCAAACCTAAATAGTGCAGACCCGTCGCCGGGCTGGTTATGAAAATCACCATTCCAATTGCGGTGACCAAGGCTGAGAACAAAACGGTGCGGTAGCGACCGATGAAGTCGACAACAAACCCACCCAAAAGTCGGGCGAGAGTAATCACAATCCAGAAAACTCCGAATGCCGATGCGGCCTCGGCTCCCGAGAATCCATTTTTGGTGAGCGCAATCGGCACCCAGGTGCCAGCCGACATTTCGGCCATGATGAAAGAAAATCCGAGCACTGACAAAATCAGACTTCGCTTTTCGAGCCATACGTTTTGAGATTTGGATTGTTTTGATGCTGCAGAGCCAGAGGTCGATGGCTGCTCTGTTCGACCGCTAAAAGTGAAGCTCGCAAGCAAAGAGATGATTGCGACAAAAATCGCGACTGAGATGAACGAGGTCGATAGTGAGATTTTTTGGTCGATGAGCCAACTTGCAAACGATGCGCCGAGCAGCATGCCAACGCCGAATGATCCATGGATGGCCGGGAATAGCGAACGCTTTGATGCCTTGTCGACTCCGGAACCTTCGTAGTTTCCGACATAGTCACTGATTGCCATCGGCATGCCCATCAAGAACAGGCATAGTGCTGAAATTGCTATGTTGCTGCCTTCAATTGCTGGCCCCAATGCAGCAAACCCAGCTGTTGCTAGCGCAAAAGTAGCTGTGTTTATGGCCCGCGATCCGAATCGGTGAACCAGTCGGTTGGCAAACAGCACACCGGCGAGGCCACCAGCCGGATAAACCATCGACAGCAAGCCCATTTGAGCCGTGTTTATTTCTAGCGCCTGCTGCACCTCTGGGCCGCGGCTCACCCAGGTTGAAAAAAGAAAGGCTCTTGTGAAAAAGATTGCCGATGCTCCGGCGAACCAGAGCCCAATTTTTTGCTGCTTTGTCATAGCCCTTTTTTCTGTCGATAGACGGCTACAAGTGCGTTGGCGTGACCGTGGCCAATTGCGAATTCGTCTTTTAGAAATGCCACTTGCTCCATGTGTTTGGCATCGCGCACTTGGTCTAGCTGGGTCATCCAGTGCTCGATTGGTTGGCCGTACTTCTTTTCAATAGAGGGAAAGTAACTCGCCGGGCCCTTCACGTTTTCAGTCATGAAACAAAATTTAGTCTGTGTGGTGACTCGGGCGTTCTAAAAGGGTCGAAACTCAAATATTTGAATGGCTCGCATGGCTCAGTTTCGTGAATGGACTGAAAACACCGATTCTGTTTTGTTTCGCCGCAGCTGTTAATTTTTCATCAGTGGTTGCAAGGTCTGCGTCGGTTCGCAGGGCCGTTTGCAAGACAATTGCGTCGGGCATTCGCAAGCGCGTCGAGACGCGCAGATTCGCCAGATGAATTGCATCTGAGGCTGAGCTGTCGACAATTTGAATGCCAAGCTTTTCAATGTTGCTAGAGAACTCTTCGACTAGGCCTGCGCGAACCGGGTGCACAAGTGCCTCGGCATAATTTATGGCAGGCATCAAAAACTCATCGGCAGAGGCACTAACCAAGAAATCTAGGGCCCAGCGGTGATGTGTGTCTTTTGAATTCAGCAGCGCAATCAAAACGCTTGCGTCGAGAACTATTCTGGCCATTCTGCTTGCAGTTCATCGCGCCAGTTGGTCGGCCAAATGTTAGGCATTGACCCAGCAAGCTCCTTTATTGAGGCCGCTTTTGCAGAGTTATTCGCCTCGATTTCTAGCGCAGATATTCCTTTGTCGATAAGCAGCCGAAGCAATTTAGAGCGTTCGTTGCGAACCTCTGGGTGAGAAATTGCCAAAAGGTCGATTGCCCGAGAAACCTCATCGGTCTCGGTGATCATGTAACGGGGTTTCAGAGTTGGCATGAGGGCAAGTGTAGCACTTAGGCAATTAGTGCAACACTAGATCGAATAGCGTGCGAAAAGACAAAACCCTCTGATTTCTCAGAGGGTTTTTCACTGCGGAGAATGGGGGATTCGAACCCCCGAGGGCTTGCACCCAACA
>CALDKR010000113.1 GCA_937898095.1 uncultured Rhodoluna sp. | reverse complement strand
AGGTGCTGCAATTCGAATACCAGGGACGATTTGAAGCAAAGCAAGGTCCCACTTGCCATGATGCGAAGGACCATCGGGGCCTGTGACACCGGCTCGGTCAAGAACAAAGGTGACGCCGGCCTTGTGAAGGGCTACGTCCATCAAAACTTGATCGAAACCACGCTTGATGAATGTCGCGTAAACCGCTACAACAGGGTGGAGGCCGCCAAAAGCCATTCCGGCTGCGCTGGTGAGGGCGTGCTGTTCAGCGATGCCAACGTCAAAAACTCGATCGGGATGCTTCTCGGCGAATTTCTTTAGACCGACCGGAATCAACATCGCACCTGTCACGCCAACCAGGCGCTCGTTTTGATCGGCTAGATCGACCAAGCTGTCTCCAAAGACGTCGGTCCAGGACTGCTTGCTAGAAACCTCGAGTGGCTTGCCGGTTAGCGGATCAATTGAACCCACGGCGTGGAACTGGTCAGCTTCGTCAGAGCGCGCTGGGTCGAATCCCATTCCCTTTTGAGTTATCGCGTGAACAATTACAGGATTGCCGTATTTCTTGGCCTGGCGAAGCGCCTGCTCCATTGCGCTCTGATCGTGTCCATCAACCGGACCGATGTATTTGATGTCTAAATTAGGAAAAAGACCTTTTGGCGCGAAGCTTCCGAGCAGGCCTTTTCCGGCGCCTCTAGCGGTCGAGAACGCCATTCGACCAAGCGGGCCGAACCGATAGAAGAATGCTTTGCTCAGTCGATACATCCGTCGATAAATGCGTTCTGTTCTAAGTGCATTCAAATAGCGTGCTAGTCCGCCAATTGTCGGCGCATATGATCGCCCGTTGTCATTGACAACAATCACTAATTTGCGGTCGTTGTCATCTGAGATGTTGTTGAGGGCCTCCCAAGACATTCCGCCCGTTAGTGCGCCATCTCCGATAACCGCGACAACATAGCGGTCATTCTCGCCAGTTAGGCGGTGTGCTTTGGCAATGCCATCAGCCCAAGAGAGTGATGAACTGGCATGCGAACTCTCTACAATGTCGTGAACTGATTCAGAACGCTGCGGATAGCCTGCCGGCCCCGATTTGGTTCTTAGCTTTGAGAGGTCTCTGCGGCCAGTTATCAGTTTGTGCACATAAGACTGATGACCCGTGTCGAAAATGATTGAGTCTTTAGGTGAGTCAAAGATTCTATGAATCGCAAGCGTTGTCTCTACTACACCCAGATTTGGGCCTAAGTGCCCACCAGTTTTAGAGACGGTTTGAATTAGGTATTCGCGAATTTCATCAGCAAGTTGAAGCATTTCGACATTGCTGAGCGCATCTAGGTCCCTAGGGCCTGTGATGCGCTCAAGCAATGTCATGAATTTCTAAACCAAATTTTTAGCAGTTTTATGCCAAAAACTAGGCCACCAAGCTGCGCAAGACGTACTGAAGAATTCCACCGTTGCGGTAGTAATCGGCTTCTCCTGGTGTGTCAATGCGAACAACTGCGTCGAATTCGATTGCTGTCTTGCCTGCAGCTGAGTGCTCTGAAGGCTTCGCGGAAACGCGAACGGTCTTAGGAGTTGAACCGTTGTTTAGCTCTTCAATTCCTTCGATTTCGAAGATTTCGGTTCCATCGAGACCTAGCGAATCGGCACTCTGACCAGCCGGGAACTGAAGCGGAAGCACGCCCATGCCGATTAGGTTGCTGCGGTGAATGCGTTCGAAGCTCTCGGTGATAACTGCGCGAACACCTAGAAGGCTGGTTCCTTTAGCCGCCCAGTCGCGTGACGAACCTGAGCCGTACTCCTTGCCGCCAAGAATAACTAGAGGAACTCCAGCGTTCTGGTAGTTGGTAGAAGCGTCATAAATAAACGACTGAGGGCCGTCTGCTTTAGTGAAATCGCGTGTGTAGCCACCCTCGACATCTTTTAGCAACTGGTTCCGCAGACGAATGTTTGCAAAGGTTCCGCGGATCATTACCTCGTGGTTGCCTCGGCGAGAGCCATAGCTGTTGAAATCAACACGCGAGATGCCGTGCTCGGTCAAGTATTGACCGGCAGGCGAATCCGCCTTGATTGAACCAGCTGGACTGATGTGGTCAGTGGTGACCGAATCGCCAAGTTTTGCCAACACACGAGCTCCGTGAATGTCGGTGACGGCATCAGGGGTCATTTTCATGCCCTCGAAGTATGGCGGTCTACGAACGTAAGTCGAGTTTGCATCCCACTCGAATACGTCACCCTTAGGTGTAGGGAGTGACTTCCATCGGTTGTCGCCCTCGAAAACGCTTGCGTACTGAGTTTTGAACATCTCTGAGTTGATTGATGCATCAATGGTCTCTTGAACCTCTTCGGCGGTTGGCCAAATGTCTTTCAAGAAGACCGGGTTGCCTTCAGAATCTTCGCCCAATGAATCGTTCTCGAAGTCGAAATCCATGGTTCCAGCTAGTGCGTAGGCGATTACCAGCGGTGGTGAAGCAAGATAGTTCATCTTGATGTCAGGGCTGATGCGACCTTCAAAGTTTCGGTTTCCTGACAACACTGCAGTGACCGCGAGGTCATTTGCATTGATGGCTTCCGAAATTTCTTCGTCCAACGGACCCGAGTTTCCGATACAGGTGGCACATCCGTAGCCAACCAAGTTGAAGCCAAGCGCGTCGAGATCGCTAGTTAGTCCAGCCTTGTTGTAGTACTCGGTGACAACCTTCGATCCGGGTGCGAGCGAGGTCTTCACCCAAGGCTTAGCTTTTAGGCCCTTAGCTACAGCCTTGCGTGCTACTAGACCTGCGGCGAGCATTACTGATGGGTTCGAAGTGTTGGTGCAAGAGGTAATCGAAGCGATTGCAACGTGACCGTTGTCGATTTCGAAGTCGCGGCCTGAAACTGCAACCGGCTTTGAGCTAGTCGCTGAGTAGGTTGGGAGAACTGACTCAAAGGCTTGCTTTGACTCGCTGAGAACGATTCGGTCTTGCGGGCGCTTAGGGCCAGCGATTGACGGAACAACGGTAGCCAGGTCTAGCTCAAGGTATTCGCTGAAGCGAGGCTCGACACTCGGGTCATGCCATAGTCCTTGGGCCTTGGTATAGGCCTCGACTAGATCGATTTGCTCTTGTGAACGACCGGTGATGCGCAGATAATCAAGCGTCACTTCATCAATTGGGAACATTGCCGCTGTTGAACCAAATTCTGGGCTCATGTTTCCGATGGTTGCACGGTTTGCTAGTGGAACTGACGAAACGCCAGCGCCATAGAACTCAACAAACTTGCCGACGACACCGTGCTTGCGAAGCATTTCAGTGATGGTCAAAACGACATCGGTTGCAGTCACGCCGGTGCCGATTTTTCCGGTCAATTTGAATCCGACGACCTTAGGAATAAGCATCGACACTGGCTGACCCAGCATTGCCGCCTCTGCTTCAATGCCGCCAACTCCCCAACCAAGCACGCCCAGGCCGTTGACCATTGTTGTGTGCGAGTCGGTGCCTACGCAGCTGTCTGGATAAGCCTGAAGCTCACCGTCAACCTCGCGGGCCATAATGGTGCGCGCTAGGTATTCAATGTTTACCTGGTGCACGATTCCGGTGCCCGGCGGAACAACTTTGAAATCATCGAACGCTGTTTGACCCCAGCGAAGGAATTGGTAGCGCTCACCGTTGCGCGCATATTCAAACTCAACGTTGCGCTCAAACGCATCGGGCGAACCAGCCACATCAATCTGCACCGAGTGGTCGATCACGAGCTCTGCTGGTGCCAATGGGTTAATGCGCTTTGGGTCTCCGCCGAGTTCTGCAACAGCTTCGCGCATAGTCGCTAGGTCTACGACACAAGGCACTCCGGTGAAGTCCTGCATGATTACACGAGCCGGCGTGAACTGAATCTCAACGTCAGGCTCGTCGGCTGGGTTCCAGTTGACCAATGCGTTGATGTGATCTGAAGTGATGTTGGCGCCATCTTCGGTGCGCAGCAAGTTCTCGAGCAGAACCTTGAGGCTGTAAGGAAGGGTTTTTGAATCAACTGAGTTCAATCGAAAGATTTTGTAGCTCTTTGAGCCAACGTTAAGAATGTCGGCCGAGCCGAAACTATTTACTTTGGACATAGGAGTCCCTCCTTAAATTGCGACATTGCGCTTTAAAACTATCAGTTGTTTTTGGTGGTAACCACTCGTCTAACCATTAGCCACGTCAACCATATGGTCATTGCATACAGCGGAAGCCCCATGACTAAACGAGCAACTCCCAAGGCCTCGATCTGAGAGCTGAAATAAAGCGGCAACTGAACCAGCAAACGCAAGGCGAACATCGCGACCCAAAGCAGTGTAGCGAAGGTGAAAAGCCTCACTTTCGCTGGGGTTTTTCTCCAGAGGCTGATGTGGCCAGTCAATGCGCCGACTAGAAGCCCGATAATTGGCCACCGGATGAGAACTGAAATAAGCAAAACGGTCGCGTACGCAGCGTTCGTGAAGAATCCAGGGACGAAATAATCAGCCGCTGCCCCACCGTCTCGCAAGACCATGAACGCAGTGATGGCTACTCCGACCGCCCCCGCCAACGCCTGGGTGGCTGATTTTCTGGCAAACAGTCGATATGAGATGAAGGCCAAAGCTGTGACACTGGCTGCAACCGCCGAGACAATTGAATTCTTCGAAAAGGCCCAGAGCACTAAAAACACAAATCCTGGGGCAATAGATTCCACGATTCCGAGCGAGCCACCCATTCCGCTGATGAGTGACTTTGCGCTGAAGCTGACCCTGTCTGTGTCAGAACTTATTGCTAGCCCTAATCGCTTTGCGGCTCCTTCGCGCTGATTTGTCACTAAAAAGCCCCCGGAGGCAGAACTGCTCCGCCAGGAACGCTAAGCGGCAACAAGTCTTTTGGCGGAAGCGGGGTCTCACCGCGATTGACCACAACGTGTCTGAAAATCGCCTCGATTTCACCTGCTGCAATCGGATCGTTCAGGGCTGCACCTGAAATGACTCCACGCAAAAACCATCGTGGGCCGTCAACGCCTACAAACCTCGCAAGCTTGTGGCCTACAGTGCGCCCGGCGTCGTCAGTGATCGGCTGCCTTGATGCAATTTCGTGCCCCAGGGTGCCGATGCCTTCTTTGACCTCAGCGCCCTGCTGCGACAGCGCTTGAGCAATTTGAGCGCGAATTTCGTGCCACAACCCCTCGTGTCGCGGCGCAGCAAAAGCTTGCAGTTGTAATGATGACTCACCGGCATCGATAGTTATTGCAACTATTCGCTTGGTGTTCTCTTCAACTTCGAGTCGAAGCTGCAGGCTTTCAGAAGCGGGAATCCGCAATGATCCAAAGTCGATATATTGGCCCGCTGTTATTACCTCTGAAACGTCAAATGGCCCGGCCTGTGGGCGATCAACCGGCGCCGATTTAGTTGTGCCATAAATGTTTTCATTCATGACTATTTGACTCCAGTTGATCCGTGCCCCGAGTCACCGCGGTCAGAGCCAGGCAGAGTCGAAACAGCGATGAACTCTGCTGTCTCGAATTTTTGGAAAACAATTTGGGCGATGCGATCGCCCGCTTGAAAACTCCAGTCTTCCGCAGAGGTGTTTAGCAGATTTACTTTGATCTCGCCACGGTATCCAGCGTCAACTGTTCCAGGTGCGTTCACGATCGTAATTCCATGCTTAGCGGCAAGGCCCGATCGTGGGTGCACAAGCCCCACGAATCCAAAGGGAATTGCGATTGAAACCCCAGTGGACACCAGCATTCGCTGGCCAGATTTAATTGTTCCAGCCTCAGCTGCACGCAGGTCCGCGCCGGCGTCTCCTGGTTGCGCATAACTAGGCATCAGCGCCTCATCGGCCACGATAAGAATTGGTAGTTTTTCAGTCACGCCATGAGCGTAATCTAGAAACATGACCGCACTAAGCACATCTCAAGCAGTTTTTAAAGAGCGTCTATTGCCCAAAATTCCGGGACTCTTGCCATTCGTTCTCTTGATACCTGCAATTTGGCTTGTAATGTTGCCGTTTTCAAGTTCAGCAACTGCGCTGACAGTCGCTTTAGTCACGTTTTTGGTGGCCACCACACTGCGCCTTATCGCAACCAAATCCACGATTGTTCGCGATGGAAAAGTTGAATTAGGCGCCAATGTGATTTCTATTGATGCAATCGAGTCGATTGAGCTGCTCGATAAATATGCAATTAGAAGCGCACTAGGCCCTGAATCAGATGCGAGAGCCCTTTTGTTTTTTGCGTCTTCGGCTAACTTCGCTTTGAAGGTGATGCTAAAAGAAAATCAGGCCTATCCGTATGTACTAATTTCTACGAATAAGCCTGATCAGCTAAAACTAAGTCTCGGTTTCTAGGCCGCGCACTCCAGGCAGACTTTTCCGTACTTGCCTTTTTTGCTTGAAAGCAGTGAGTGGTGCTTAACGATGAAGCATTCGCTGCAGGTGAATTCATCTTCTTGAGGTGGCAAAACCACAACGTCTAAATCTTCGGCGATTACCTCAGGGATAGAGAACCCCTCGGCCGAGTCAGACTCGTCAATGTCAACTGAGCCAGTTAGCTTGTCAGGAATGCGTTCCTTGATCGCCTCAATTGACTCGTTTTCGTCGTCATTTTTGCGGGGCGCGTCGTAATCGGTAGCCATTTACGTCCCTTTCGGTTCTGCTTTGCGTGCATAGTGTGCAATAAAAAGAATTCAAAAGCAAACAAGCAACGCCATACTAGTGAAAAATTTTTTAATCAAACTCGAATCACCGAGCTTCTTGCCCGCTGTTTTAGCCAACTCCTGCGAAGATTTTAGTAAGGAGGCTTGTATGGATGACATTCGCTTAGTCGAGGCTGGCGACGAGTATCTAGTCTTAGAGACTGCGACCGGTGAGCGATATCGCTTGCTGCTCGACGATCAGCTTAGGGCAGCCACGAAGCGCACGCTCGCCACAAAATCGGTGTCAGACACGATGAGCCCTCGAGAAATTCAAGAGCAAATTCGAGCCGGAGCTTCAGTTGCTCACCTTGCCAGCATCACCGGCTTGGCAAGCGAGCTAATCGAAAAGTTTGCGGCACCGGTGCTTGACGAAATCGCGTTCGTGGTTGCAAGTGCACAGTCGATTCGACTGTCGATAGCCGGATCAAGACCAAACACGACCGAGCATGTTGAGTTCGGCGAAGTTATTGCGGCTCGTTTGCGAGCCAGCGGTGCGTCTGATAGCCAGTGGCAAGCCATAAAGCTTGAAGGTTCTGCTTGGCGAGTGTCGGTGAATTTCAATCTAGGAACCGAATCTCATCTTGCCGCGTGGCTGTTTGAGCCAAAGAAGCTCACGCTTGCACCAGAGAACGACATGGCCATCAGGCTATCTACAGAAGAGATTTTGGCCACCCTGCCGCCTGCAAGCCTTCGTGTCTTGTCGACCGAAGAGCCTGTTGCAGAAGTTCCGGTTGCTGAAATCGTTGCCCAAATCGATCACCAATCGCTCGAATCTGAGTTAGATCACCAGTTAGAAGTTGAAACAAGCGCTACGACAGATTTGCTGGAGGCAATGAGACGCAAGCGCGAAAATCGCAAGGTTGAGCCAGAGCAACCTCAATCAAACAACGAGGTTGAATCGGCGACGCCATTGGTAGCCGCGGTGTCTGAAGAGATTGCAAATGCAGAGACAGAGATAATCGATCCAGAGACTGTCGATCGAGTACCAGCCAAGCCCGCGCAATCTGAACCAAAAAAGCAACGAGCTTCGATGCCAAGCTGGGATCAAATTGTTTTCGGGGCTAAGGCAGACGATTAGCCATCACGCTACTGGGCATATACTCCGAACTTCAGTAACGGAATCTTTGTCTCTTCGCTAGAAATCGAACCATGCTGCCCCACCATTTGCATTGATTTCGTTTTAGCAAATGCTCGGTGATAAAAGGCAACTTTTGTTTTGGCAACGATAAAGACGTCGGGCATCAATTTTCTGGCTTCATCTGAAACCACCGGACCATACCAGCCAGCATCGACCACCTCTTGCTTTCGGGCTATGTAGGCGCAGTCACTGAGCGCATTTTCGAGCAGTTTGACGTTCTTCTCGATGTTTGCCGAACTTATTGATTCGTCGAAATAAAGGAATGAAACGCGAGGGTCTCCCCCGGCGAAAATAAGGTCCGACAATTCAATTTCGTCGAGAAAGCGGTGTGCCTCGTGCCCCACATCGACGACTCCATGATCTGCTGTCAGCAGACAACCGACCTGGGCGGGCAGATCTTTTACAAAACTCCTGACGAGCGCGTCAAGCTCTTCAAGTTTGTTTAGCCAACTATGCGATTGAGAACCCT
>CALDKR010000112.1 GCA_937898095.1 uncultured Rhodoluna sp. | reverse complement strand
CGGCGGCACCAGCGCCACCATCGGCCGCTACATCCGCTACCGGCGTGACACGCTGGCCTGCACCGAACTGGCCGTGGCCGACCCCGAACACTCGGTGTTCTTCGACGCCTTCGCCCAGAACCGGCGCGTGAGGCCGTAGTGGAAGACCATGCCGGTGTAGCCGCCGTCGACGGCGAGCTCGACGACGCCGTCTTCGGCGGCAAGGCGCAGCCTGCTTGATGCGTGCGCGACTGTTTCGAAATTGGTGATTCGGTCGAATCGGCGCAGTCGCAGGGCGTGCTGCCCGTGTGAGTCGGTGAGCAGGTCGAACGCAGCGGTTTCGATGCCGCACTTGTTGGCTAGAGCTAGAAAAAAAGCCTCGTTTTCGACTGCATGCGGTGCAGATTGGGGGTTGAGCTTGAGCAGGTATTCAATGCCCGCTATTTTGACCGGGGCATTGAGCATTCGGCTTGAAATTTTGTCTTGCACACCTGGCAAGCCGCTGGCGCGCGAACCGATGAACTCATCGCGAATTTTGGTGAAGTCGAACTCGGCATTTTTCGACGGAATCTCAAAAACTTCGCGTGTGGTTTGTGGGTCGGCTCCTGGGGGCAATACTTGAACGTCGCCGATTAGATCAGCACCGATGTCGAGCAGCAAGCTGAGCTCATCGTTTAGTGATGTTTTGATGCGGTCGCGAATTGCCAACAGGCGCGGCCCCTCTGGCAGCAGGCCCGCAAAGAATGCCGGAGTTGCACCGTTGGTGAGGGTGATTGCTGGGCCGTCGAGAGGCAGGGTGGTTGCAATTGGTGCAGCTGATTTGTTGGCGAGATATTCGCCGAAATATTCAAACTTGGTCACGCCATCGGTTTGGGTGAGCGAGGCGGCAAGCTGGCCCTTTTTATAGACCAGGGCTTGGCGAACGTTTGGTTGATCAATTGACACTTGTGTTCACCGCTAGGTCGATAGATAAGCCCAGCGCGGTTAGCACCAGCAGAAGGCGCTGAAAAGTGATTGCTGAGTTGCCTGATTCGAGTTCAAAAATGGTGCGAGCCGAGACCGTGCTTAGGTCGGCTAGGTCTTGTTGGGTGAGGCCCAGTTCTTTGCGACGGGCGCGAATCGTCGCGGCGAGTGTTTCGCTGCTTGAAATTGTCATAACGCACCCTTGATTTTTCGCATTTTGTTGCGGATTTAGCTTCAGATTAGGGGTTTGTCAGTCGATTGGCAAGCTTTTTCGCGATAGATTGCGAAAATTGCCCGAATTTCGTGATTTTTGAACGATTTTAGGTGCGTTTATGCACAATTTCGCAGCATACTGCGAATTAACTTGTTTTAGAGTCGGTGCTGAACTGGCTGATTAGCAAGGCGGCGACTAGACCTATTGCACCGCTGATCAGCAGTGGCACAGTGCCGGCGCCTTCGTCGAGGCCCCATGCCGACAGATCGATGTTCCATGTGAGCCCGGCCCAAATGCCGGCGATCAGAATGCCAAAACCACTTAAGCCCTGAAGGCGCGCCTGCACCTTCATTTGCTGGTGATCGGCCGCAAGTTTAGA
>CALDKR010000111.1 GCA_937898095.1 uncultured Rhodoluna sp. | reverse complement strand
GCTCGCAGGCCTGCAGCATTTCTTCCTGCCAGGCGAGAAGCTTCTTGTGCTCCTGCTCGGCTAGCTCAGGCAAGGTGTAAACGAACATTTCAAGCTTGTTGAACTGGTGAACGCGCAAGATGCCCTTGGTGTCCTTGCCGTAGCTGCCGGCCTCGCGTCGGTAGCAGGTGCTCCAACCGGCGTAGCGGTGAGTGCCATCGCCAAGACCTTCGATGATTTCATCGCGGTGGTATCCGGCGAGCGCAACCTCTGAAGTGCCGGTCAGATAAAGCTCATCGGCTGGAAGGTAATAAATCTCGTCGGCGTGAGCACCTAGGAAACCGGTGCCTGCCATAACCTCTGGGCGGACCAGGGTCGGAGTGATTAGCGCGGTGAAGTCGTGCTTGCTGGCATAGTCGAGGGCCATGTTCATCATGGCAAGCTCAAGGCGCGCACCCATGCCCTTCAAGAAATAGAAGCGAGAGCCGGCAATTTTGGTGCCGCGCTCAATGTCGATGATGTCAAGAGATTCGCCAAGGGCCTGGTGGTCTTTTGGCTCAAAGTCAAAGGTTGGCTTCTGGCCAACTTCACGAAGCACCTCAAAGTCGTCTTCGCCACCGGCCGGAACATCGGGCATGACCACGTTTTCGATCTTCCAGATCAGTTCGTCAAGGGCTGCCTTGGCGCTGTTTGCAGCTTCGTTTGCAGCGGTGACTTTGTCGGCAAGGTCTTTGCTTGCCGCGATCAACGCTGGGCGATCTTCTTTGCTCGCGGCTCCAACGGCCTTAGCTGCAGCGTTTTGCTCAGCACGCAGTGACTCGAACTCTTGAAGCAAACGGCGCCACTGCTCGTCGGCAGTTGCAGCCTGGTGAACCAGGGCTTCATCGGCGCCACGAGCGCGCTGCGATGCCTTGATGGCTTCTGGATTTTCGCGAAGTAAGTTGAGGTCAATCACGGGTTTTAGCCTACCTGAGGCATCAAAAGCCTGAGTTAGGCTGAGGGCATGGGGTCGGCCGAAAAGCTAAATCGCGTTGCGGTGATTTATCACTCTGAGCGCATTGATCGCCAGCAGCTGACCGCCGCCGTTGAGGGCGCGATGCGAGATTCAGCCAATAGTCAACACTGGGATGCCCCGCTTTGGCTGCCCACCAACGCGAACGAAACCGGTGGCCCACAGGCTGTGCGAGCAATTGCTCAGGGGGCAACCCACGTTGTTGTTGCCGGTGGCGACGGCACCATTCGCTCAGTGGCCGAAGCGCTGGTGGCATCGCAAGCAACTGACTTCACCCTAGGCATTTTGCCAATCGGAACCGGCAACGTTTTGGCCCGAAATCTGAAGCTCGATCTAAACAATCTGCAGCGCTCAGTCCAGCGCGCAATTAACGGCCGTGAATTTGCCATCGATGTTGGCCGCGCACGCTTGCTTTTTGCCAACGGCGATGTTGACGAGAGATTCTTCACCGGCATGGCTGGTGTCGGGCTAGACGCCAAAATCATGATGGCCACCGACCTCGAACTCAAGCGCAAAATCGGATGGATTGCATACATCGATGGCGGCTTAAAAACCTTGCCGGTGAGATTTGAGCGCCTTC
Source organism: uncultured Rhodoluna sp. (assembly GCA_937898095.1). Taxonomy (GTDB): domain Bacteria; phylum Actinomycetota; class Actinomycetes; order Actinomycetales; family Microbacteriaceae; genus Rhodoluna. Next base: position 8,765 of record CALDKR010000111.1, on the reverse strand, counting down.
AGGTTTCGGTCGATGGGCGCGAGCCGAGGCGCCTAAAACTTCACTCACTCTTAGTTGGCAATGCCGGCTGGCTGCCGGGCAACATCACCCTGATGCCAGATGCTCGCCTTGACGACGGCCAGCTTGATGTGGCGGCAGTTGGCCCGAGGCGTTTTTGGAACTGGATTGATTTTTGGTCTCGAGTGACTTGGCAAAATCGCGTGGTGCGACCACTCTCGTTTGGTCGACGCTGGATGGAAATGACCGCGAACCTAAAGACTCTTGAAAATCTAAATGGTGCACACATCGAGGTGGAGTCTGAACGCCCGATTGACATTCAGCTAGACGGTGACCCGCTGGGGCAGATTATCCGGGTTGAATTTGATGTGATTGCGCGAGCGCTGAGTGTGCGCGTTTAGCGCAACCGTTGAAACTTAGGAGCCTCAGGTTTAAAGCAAACCCTTAAGCCACTTTTCGGCCGAGCCGAACTCGGTGTTTGAGTTATTGCCCTCGTGAACCGACTTGCCGCGATCGGCTCGCGGATAAGAACCGAGGTATTGGACCATCGGGCTGAAGCGGTGCAGACCCATCAGCGCCTCGGCAACCGCAGAATCGGTAATGTGACCCTGAGCATCGATGTTGAATCGATAGCGGCCAAGGCGGTCGCCGATCGGGCGAGATTCAATTCGCGAAAGGTTAACACCGCGAGCGGCAAATTGCTCAAGCAGTTCGAGCAGCGCACCCGCGCGATCGCTCGGCAATTCGACAATCACCGATGTTTTGTCGGCACCAGTGGCCGCCGGAGTCGCACCCTTTTTGGCTAATCCGATTTGAATAAAGCGAGTTTGCGCGTGACTGTATTCGCCGATGTTGCGAGCCAAAGTTTTGAGTTTGTAGTGGTCGGTGATGGTCGATGCCGCAACTGCAGCGTCGGCGGCGTCAGAGTCTAAAAGCGCGGCTGCGGCTGCGGCGGTTGATGTCGCAGGCAGGTGCGTGTGCTTCGGAAAATTTGCCTGCAGCCATTTGCGGGTTTGGGCATAGGCAACCGGATGGGTCGCGATCACGCAAACATCTTTTTCGGTGGTGCCGGGGCGAGCGACCAAATTGAAGGTGACCGGCACGAGATATTCGCCATAGATGCGAATGTTGTCGGTTTTGGCTAGAGCGTCGAGTGTTGCTGAAACGCCACCCTCGATTGAGTTTTCAACCGGAATCACCGCGCGGTCGGCGCGCTTTGAAAGCACGAGATCGATTGCCTCTTGAACGTGAGCAACCGGTGTGTGCATTTGACCCTTGGCCTCGGCGATTTGCGCGAGCGCGAGCTCAGTGAAAGTGCCGACCGGGCCCAAGAAGGCAAAGGTCTGCTTTTTTTCTGAACTGTTATTTGCTCGTGATGCCATAGACCAAGATTAGCCACCAATATGGGTCTATGAGTGTTCGCGCCGGCCAAAAACCACTGCCATCTGACCTAATCGATGTCGACAAATTAATTGAGTTGTATTACGAGACTCACCCTGATGTCACAACCGCCGAGCAAAAGGTCGCTTTCGGCACCAGCGGTCACCGCGGAACATCGCTCAACGGCAGCTTCAACGAAGACCACATCGCCGCAATAACGCAGGCGATTGTCGAATATCGTCGCCGCGAGAACATCCATGGCCCAATTTATGTCGGCAAAGACACTCACGCTCTGTCTGGCCCGGCTGAGCAAACTGCCCTCGAGGTGCTAGCTGGCAACGAGGTGATTGCGATGGTTGACGCCGAAGGTCGCTATGTTCCGACTCCTGCGGTATCGGTCGCAATCATCAACCACAACGCGGGCAAGCACCCTGGTGAGGCGTCGCTGGCCGACGGCCTTGTGATCACCCCGAGCCATAACCCACCGACCGACGGTGGCTTCAAATACAACCCACCGCATGGCGGCCCAGCCGACTCAGACGCAACCAACTGGATCGCGGCTCGAGCTAATGAAATCATTCTTGGCGGTCTGCGCGAGGTCAAGCGCGCGACCCCTAACCCGGTGAAATTTCACTTCAGAGACAACTATGTTTCGCAGCTCGGCGAGGTTCTAAACCTAGCTGCCATTCGCGACAGCGGCGTTTCAATTGGGGCCGACCCTATGGGTGGCGCATCGGTCGATTATTGGGGCGCAATCGGCGAGCGCTATGGCTTGAACTTGACTGTGGTCAACCCTTCGGTCGACTTTCAGTTTGGGTTCATGACCCTCGACTGGGATGGCAAGATTCGCATGGACTGTTCATCGCCAGATGCAATGGCTAGTTTGATCGCCAACAAATCTGCGTTCGACATTTCAACTGGAAACGACGCCGATGCCGACCGCCACGGAATTGTGACGCGCGATCACGGACTGATGAATCCGAATCACTTTTTGGCTGTCTCGATTGACTATCTATATCGCAACCGCCCAGAGTGGTCGCCATCGGCCGCAGTGGGCAAGACCATGGTTTCGTCATCAATCATCAATCGCGTTGTTGAGTCACTCGGCCGCCGACTGATCGAAGTGCCAGTTGGTTTCAAGTGGTTTGTGCCTGGCCTGATGGATGGCTCGGTTGGCTTCGGCGGCGAAGAATCAGCCGGAGCATCATTCTTGAGACTCGACGGTGGCTCTTGGTCGACCGACAAAGACGGCCTTATTTTGGCGCTGCTTGCCGCTGAGATCACCGCCGTCACCGGCAAGACCCCATCGCAGCACTATGCCGGGCTGACCGCCAAGTTTGGCGAGCCGGCCTATGAGCGCATCGACGCCCCGGCGACTCTCGAGCAAAAGTCAAAGCTCGGCAAGCTTTCGGCTGACGATGTTTCAGCTACCGATTTGGCTGGCGAAAAAATCACTGCGATTCTGACTCATGCCCCAGGCAATGGCGCCGCACTTGGCGGGCTCAAGGTCGAGACCGAATCGGCTTGGTTCGCAGCTCGCCCTTCTGGCACCGAAAATGTTTACAAGATTTATGCAGAGAGCTTCTTGGGGGCCGAGCACTTGCGCGTGGTTCAAGACGAAGCCAAAGCCCTGGTTGATGGTGTGCTTGGCTAGACATCCCCGCTAATAGCTGGGTGCCGCAGGCAATCCGAAATATGCCTCTAGAGACTTTTTGCCGCTCTTTTTGAACTGCGTCGAAAGTTCGACTCCGACATATCTAAAGTGCCAAGGCTCAAACTGATAGCCCGTAATCGCAGCTTGGTTTTGCTGGTAGCGCAGCACGAACCCGAATCGGTGGGCATTGTTTGCCAACCACTTGCCGGCAACCGTGTTTGCGAAACAGGTATAAATTCGGCAGTCCTGACCTGCTGCATAAACGTCGACGGCAAGGCCAGTTTGGTGCTCGCTGTAGCCTGGGCGAGCAGCCAGGGCTTCGCCGGCCTTGAGCCCAAATCTAGACACCTGTCGAGAGTGCACATCAACTTGGGTTAGATAGCTTCGATAACCACTTGACGCAACCAGCGTGCCGCCGCCCTCGACCGCCATCGCTTTCGCCATCGCAACCAGCGCGATTCCGGCATCCTTGGTCATCACGACACCGTATGGATTGTGCGTGGCCGGAAATTTGAATGGTGGCTTGGTCAGGTTTTTGGGAACGTATTTCAAAAAGCTGAGTGGGCGCTGTTTGTTGACCACAACCCACAGTGAGTTGTATTTGTCGACCGAGAGTTTGATTGGATCGCGCACGGTGCCCGAAGTTGGCGCGGCGGTTGTTGGGGCGGTTGGGCTAGGCGATGAGGTCGTTGCTGGCGCAGGGGCGGTTGGGCTAGGCGATGCCGTTTCAACCGCATTCGCAACAGTGCCGAGATTGGCTGAACCAAGACCGATAGCCAACGATATTGCCACTGTTGAAATAAAACGGCGTGAATTAGAGTTGAGCGGTTTAGAAGATTTTTCGCCTTTAGGCTTGAACATATCTAAAGCCTAAATCCCCCATCTCAGAGAGCTAGCAATTCTTTATGTCTAGAGAAAAACGCAAAGCGGCTGCGGCCGAATCAGCGATTACCGGCGTTATGACTCACCGCCAAATTGTTTTGGTGTTAGTCGGTCTGATGTCTGGAATGTTCCTTTCAGCACTTGACCAAAGCGTGGTCGGCAGCGCGATGCGCACCATCGCCGATGACCTAAAAGGTCTTGACCTTCAGGCCTGGGCGACCACTGCCTATTTGATTACCTCAACAATTTCGACCCCGATTTATGGCAAGCTTGGCGACATTTTTGGTCGCCGCAGCCTGTTCATGATCGCAATCTCGATCTTCATCATCGGCTCAGTCACTGCTGGCTTTGCCAACAGCATGTATGAACTAGCGATCTGGCGCGGCCTTCAGGGCATCGGTGCCGGTGGTTTGTTCTCACTTGCGCTGACCATCTTGGCCGATATCGTGCCACCGCGAGAGCGCGCTCGCTATCAGGGCGCCATGATGGCAGTTTTCGGCACATCATCAGTGCTTGGCCCGCTTATCGGTGGCCTATTCGCAGACATCGATTCGTTCTTGTGGATCGACGGTTGGCGCTGGGTCTTCTTGATGAACTTGCCGATCGGAATCATCGCGCTATTCATGGTGGTTTCGTTCTTGCACGTTCCGCACACCCCTCGCCCAAGCCGCATTGACTGGTGGGGCGCAGTCACCATCATCATCGCGGTTGTGCCACTGCTTTTGGTTGCTGAGCAGGGTCGCGATTGGGGCTGGGGTTCAGCGAATTCAATCACCATGTATGCCACCGGCGTGGTCGGCATCATTGCCTTTATTTTGGTCGAGCGCAAGATGGGCGACGCCGCTCTGTTGCCGCTCAAGCTTTTCAAGTCGAGCACTTTCAGCTTGACCACCCTGTTGGGTGTGATCGTAGGTGTGGGCATGTTTGGTGGAATGATGACCCTGCCTTTGGTTCTTCAAATCGTGAAGGGTGCTTCGCCAACTGAGGCAGGTCTGCTTATGATTCCGATGACTATCGGCATGATGACCGCATCGATGGGCTCAGGAATCATTACCGGCCGCACCGGAAAATACAAGATCTTCATGATTGGCGGAACAGCCATGATGGCCGGCTCGTATTTGTATTTTGCACAGATGACTGCCGACTGGGAGATTTGGCAGATTTCAATCGGAATGGTGACCATGGGTCTAGGTCTTGGTCAGCTTATGCAGACTCTGACCATTGCCGCTCAAAACGCGGTTAGTGCAAATGACATCGGCGTTGCCACCTCATCATCGACCTTCTTTAGGCAGATGGGTGGAACCCTTGGTGTTGCCGTCTTTATTTCGATGCTTTTCGCAGTGCTTTCAGACAAGGGCAAGTGGATTGGCGAGCAGATTGCAGCAGCAATCAAGGCCAACCCCGCACTTCTTGCAGAAGACCGAAATGCAATCATTCGCGATGCTGGGCCAGCCGGCTTGGGCGAACTAGTGAACTCGGACTCATCTTTCTTGCAGGTGATCTCGCCAGAAATCGCCCGTCCGATTTTGGTCTCGTTCACTGAGGCTGCCGATGTGGTTTTCTTGTCAGCCGCGATTGTCGTTTCGGTTGCTTTCGTGGTTGCGCTGTTCAACAAAGAGATTCCTTTGCGCACCAAGTCTGGAGTTGCTGCAAAAGCAGAAGAAAACGCTGCGGCCTCAATGGGTCACTAATTAGGCTCGCCGTTTCTGCCTCGAGCTAAACGGCGCCGCGATGCAAAACCCCCGACCACTTTGAACTCAAGGTGATCGGGGGTTATGCTTTTTGCACACGGGAGTTCGGTGCCACCGAGCTGAGAGGAAGACTGGGAGTCTTCGACCGTAGAACCTGTTTGGATCATGCCAGCGTAGGGAGAATAAATTGGCTGTTACTCGTATTTCAAAAACTCGTATTCCAAAATTTGCATACATCGCACTTGCGTCCACTGCATCACTCGCAATAACAGTAGGCCTCACTGGCTGCACACAAGCAGCCGAAGTGCCAGCAGGCGACACCGAGACGGTCACATTGGTTGCCCACGACTCTTTTGCGATGAGCAAAGAGTTGATTGCCGCCTTTGAGGCTGAGACCAATTACAAGCTAGAGATCATCAAATCGGGCGATGCCGGAGACATGACTAACAAGCTGGTGCTGACCAAAGATCAGCCACTTGGCGATGTTGTCTTCGGAATCGACAACACATATGCCTCGGTTGCCGCCAAGAACTCAATAATCGATGGCGAACTAACCGCCGTAGATTTTGGTGACGTTTGCCTGAACTATGACAAGGCATGGTTTGCTAAAAACGAGACTCCGGCCCCAGCGTCACTATCAGACCTAACCAAACCTGAATTCAAGGGTCTAACCGTGCTGACTAACCCGGCTAGTTCTTCACCGGGCATGGCGTTCTTAGCCGCTGCGGTCGCTACCTTTGGTGATGCCGGTTATGGGCAATATCTTCAGGCGCTGAAGAGCAATGATGTGAAAATCGCTGCCGGATGGGAAGACGCCTATTTCACCGACTTCTCTGGCTCATCAGGCAAGGGCAAGTATCCGATTGTTTTGAGCTATTCGACCTCACCGGCATTTGAGGTTCGCGAAGACGGCCAAAGCCAGACAGCCTCTGTGCTTGACGGTTGTTTTAGACAAACAGAATATGCGGGTGTGCTTGCCGGCACCGACAACCCGGCCGGCGCCAAGGCGCTGATTGACTTTATGCTTGCCGATCAATTTCAGACCGCGCTGCCAGACGCAATGTATGTGTATCCGATCAACAAATCGATTGCATTGCCTGAAGCTTGGACTGAGTGGGCGCCGGTTGCCGAAAAGCCGGTCGGCGCTGATCTAGATATTGCAGCGAACCGCGAAAAGTGGTTGAGCACTTGGTCAGAAATCTTCTAAAGAACGCTGCACTCTGGCTGATTCCGGTCGGTTTCTTAGTCGCCTTTTTTGTCTGGCCCAGCGCCAGCATTATTGGTTTGGGCCTAGGCAATGGCTCGGGCGCAGATGCAACGAGCGCTGATTCGGTTGCATCAATAATCACTCGAGTTTTTGCTGACACTGATGTTCAGGCTGCTCTGTGGTTCACGACTTGGCAGACGTTGGTTTCAACCATGGCAACTTTGGCCTTAGCGATTCCGGCAGCTTATGTGCTCTATCGCAAATCGCTACGCGGTAGTCAGTTCTATCGAGCTGTGATTACGATTCCGCTGGTTTTGCCCACGATTGTGGTGGCAATTATTTTTAGTTCATTCCAAAAAGCGCATGAATTGTATTCCGATTTTGGAATGAGTTTTTGGTTTGAAAATAAAATCTATTGGATTCTCGTTGCACACGTTTTTATCAACTTCGCGATTGCTGTGAGAACGATTGGCTCGATGTGGGCAGGGCTTGATCGAGAACCCGAAGATGCTGCTGCATTGGCTGGGGCTGGTCGAATTCGAATCTTTTGGTCAGTCAGTGCGCCAATGCTGAAGCCGGCAATTGTCTCGGCGGGCGCTTTGGTGTTTTTGTTTTGTTTCACCAGCTTCGGCGTGATTGTGGTTTTAGGTGGCGGCCAAGTTTCGTCTCTAGAAACTGAAATCTCAATTGCTGCTCTGCAATTTCTAGATCTGCAAAAGGCCAGTGTTTTGGCGCTCGCTCAAACGGCAATTACCCTTTTAGCATTTGCAATCAGTCAGAGATTCGCTCGTGGATCAACCGGCCTCGACCAGCTGACAGATTCCGAGTCGCAAGCCCAAAAAGTAGATAAACGCGATCGACCGGCGGTGCTGGTGACGTTGCTCTTTATCTATGGCGTGATTCTGATCCCGATTGCACTCCTGACGACCCGGGCATTTGAAACTCCTGGTGGCCTCGGGCTCAGCAACTTTGCCAATCTGGCTAGTCAAGGTGAAAGAAATCTGCTGAACATCAGCGTTTGGCAGGCCGCTTTGAATTCTCTTCGAAACCTAGTGGTTGCTCTCGCTCTGGTGATGCCAATTGGTCTCGCAGTGTCGTTTCTAACTTCGCGTCGCGGCAAGTCAAAGTTCGCAGAGTCAGTGATGCGATTTTTCGACTCAGCATTCATGTTGCCAATGGGGGTCTCGTCGGTGGTGATCGGTTTGGGTTTCTTAATCACCTTCAGCGCTGAGCCGCTGCCTTTGAGATCGAGCTGGGTGGTGCTGCCATTGGTTCAGGCTCTAATTGCTCTGCCGCTTGTGATTCGGGTTTTGCAGCCAGCCCTTCTGTCGATCGAAGCCGAGCAAATCGAGGCTGCCCGCACATCGGGCGCCAATAGCTGGCAAATCTGGTGGCAGCTCGAGGTGCCGATTATCAGCCCAGCAATCAAAACTGCTCTGGTTTTCTCCATTTTGGTTTCAATCGGTGAGTTTGGTGCAGCCACCCTTTTGGTTGCCGGCGATCAAGCCACGCTGTCGACGGTTTTGGCTCAGTTAATCAGCCGGCCCGGCGGCACAAACTATGGAATGGCTATGGCGATGTCGGCACTGCTGGTCGTTGGCACAGCCGCCCTAGTCGGGTTAGCCCAGTTGAAACTCAACACCCGCGGCCGCAAGTCGATCTGAGATCACCTGAATCGACTCGGGGTTCTGGTCAATCAAAATGAATCGACGCTTGAGTTCTGCGGCTGCCGCTCCGGTTGTTCCAGAGCCAGCAAAGAAATCAAGAACTAGGTCACCTTCGGCACTTGAAGCCTGAATAATTCGGCGCAAAATGCCTAGTGGCTTCTGTGTCGGATATCCGGTTTTTTCTTTGCCAGTTGGCGAAACGATGGTGTGCCACCAAACATCGGTTGGCAATTTGCCTTTGGCAACCTTTTCAGGGGTCACTAGCCCCGGTGCCATGTATGGCTCGC
>CALDKR010000110.1 GCA_937898095.1 uncultured Rhodoluna sp. | reverse complement strand
CGCCAGCTGCTGGTGCGCCAGCTGCTGCAACTGCTACTGGAGCTGCTGCGGTTACTTCGAATACTTCTTCAAAAGCCTTTACGAACTCTGAAAGCTCGATTAGTGAAAGCTCCTTGAATGCGTCAATTAGCTGCTCAGTGGTCAACTTAGCCATTTTGTTTCTCCTATTTTGTGATTTTTAAATCGATTTGTAGCTTGAGTAAAACTCGGGTTTTAGCCCTCTAGCTTTGCGCGAAGCGCATCGACAGTGCGAACTGCCTGAGCCAGTGGTGCGTTGAATGTGTAAGCAGCCTTGAATAGTGAAGCCTTGAACATGCCGGCGGCCTTGGCCAATAGCACTTCGCGGGTTTCAAGATCAGCAAGCTTCTTAACCTCGTCAGCTGAAAGAGCGACTCCATCAAGGATTCCGGTCTTTACAACTAGAAGAGGATTTGCCTTCGCAAAGTCACGCAGAGCCTTTGCAACAGAGACTGCGTCTCCGCTTACAAAAGCAAGAGCTGATGGGCCGAACAGCTGACCGTCAAATGCGGTCACGTTTGCGTTCTTAGCAGCAAGCTCGATAAGAGTGTTCTTTGCTACGGCGTAGGTTGCGTCTGCACTGATTGAGCGGCGTAGCTCTTTGAGCTGGCTCACAGTTAGTCCGCGGTACTCGGTTAGAAATACTGCGTTTGAGCTTGAGAATTTCTCAGTGAGCTCGGCAACAGTTTCGACCTTGTTCGCCATGGCACTCCTTGTCATGTTTCTTTGTCGGTAGCCCCGGGATGTTTGCTTGCAGCAAGAAGCTGGGCAATAAAAAATGCTCCGGCGCAGACGCACGGAGCAGCAAATAAATCTTGAAATGTTCAGAACATTTTTTGATCAATTAGAAACTGATTCATACACCTGCGTGGGTTGACACTTTCGCATCCTTCGTTGTCTTGATTTGCATCGCGACAAAACCGACGGTCTTTGGCTTCGTTCAGTTTAGGCGCTAGCCCAGATATTTAGCAAGCCCCAAATCTTGTGATTTGAAACCAGGAAAAATCGCAGCAAGTTCAGCGGTGGTCAAATTGCCGCGATTGCGAAGAACATTTGAGAGCACATCGCGATAGTCGAGAGTCACCTTGAGGTCGCCGTTGTGCAGGTCGGCGTCTGCGATTCCAGGCCAGTTTGCAACAACTTTTCCACCTTTGATTCCACCGCCCATAACGAACATCGCAGAACCCCAGCCATGATCAAGGCCCGCCGATGCATTCTCTTGCAGGCGGCGACCAAATTCGGTGATCGTCACGATGCTGGTGCGGTTCCAGAGTGCACCGACATCTTGCTTGAACGCCATGATTGTGTCATTCAGATTCTTGAAGTTGTCAGCCATGGTGCCGGTGGCGACACCGGCAGCGCTGTGCACATCCAGCGCCCCACCAAAGTCGATGTTCGCTGTCTTGACTGGTGTGCCACCACGAAGCAGGGTGGCAAGGGTTTTGAATCGGCGGCCCAGCGGGGTGTCAGGATAAACGACCGTCGATGCGGTTGCGATTTTGCGAAGGCTCTCTGATGCGTCGATTGAACCAAGTGCAGTTTTTGCCCAGGCGTGGTCGCTGAATTTATGCATGCGACGCAGCAGGTTGAGGTGGGCGTCACGGTCATCGCCGATGTTCGTGATGGTGATGGCATTCAGGTCTTCAAAAGTGCCGGCCTGGGTTGCGCCGCGAAGTGATACCGGTTTGTTTTGCGAGATTGAAACACCTGAGAGCACCTCGGTAGCACCGGTTGCCTTCAAGAATCTAGTCTGCCAGCCGGTCGGGGTGTCTGGCTTGTCATAGTCGGCCATTTCGATTGCGAACTGGTCGTCAAAGTGGCTGCGCGTGCCAACCGGGGTTCCAACCGCGTGCACAATTGCAAGCTCTTGCTGGTCAAAAAGGGTTTTGAAACCGGTCAGGTTTTTGTGCAAACCAAAGTGATTGTCTAGCGAAATGTTTTGACTGTCGGTCAGCGAGGTTTTTGGTCGATATTGAGCAAGCAGCGGGTCGCCCAAAACCGGCACTGCCATCAGGCCATCCATGCCGCCACGCATCGAAACCATGATGATCACATCAGCAGCAGTCTCGCCGGGCGCTGCCATTGCATAATCGAGGCCCGGCTCGGCACTGATAACCAAGCCGCCACCGAGTGCCATGACTCCCCCGAGAAAACCGCGGCGACTAAAAGCGCGCTGGTTGCTGGCCATGCCCTGGGTTAGCTGCTGAAATTCGGTGCAGCCGCAATCTTCATCAAAATGGTCAAGGCTCATCGCAGGTTCCATTCTGGTTTTGACATCAAAAGTGCGGTTGCCATACCGGCCACTTTGTTGATGTATTTCACCTGGTCGCCATTTTGTGGCACTGAACGAAGCAGCTTGAGAACCTCGTTGCGCTCAGTGGTGTCGAGGTTTTTTCCATACAGGCGAATCGATAGTTCGCTCAAGATAGCCTCGGGGTTCGTTGCTGATTTTGTCAGTTCGACTGTGAAGTCTTTATCGGCAAAAGCGGCGCCCATGCGGCCGAGTGCAATCTTGTTCACCAGGTTCCAGCGCTGCACCTGGCTCGAAAGTGTGGTCCAAGTTTCAGCTTTGTCAGGAAAACCGTCAGGGAATGGCCAAGCGAATGGCAGGTGCCCTTGGGTTTCAAGAAGCTTTGCTAATGGCACTAGTGGTGAGCCTTTGAAATATTGATTTGGTTCAGCAGGGTTCGTTGCCGGCACCGGGGCAGACAACTTAAGATTCAGTGCGCGCACTGTTGAGCCAAGGTGCTCCATTGGGCGCTTGACCTTGGTGGCCGCCGCCTTGGCAAATTCTTGGTGCTTGACCATGGTCTTGAAAACCGATGGAATGTGGCCCTTGGTGCGAGTGTAGGTGGCCGCCATTGATTTGAGCAGGGCCTCGCTCGGGTTGTCACTGACAAATCGACGAGCCATGCGCTTGCTGAATGCGCGAGCGGTTTCTGGGCGCAGCGCCAAATAAGAAACCATGTTTGAAATTCGCTGAATCACCTCATGCTGTGAGTCAGTTGGCGCATTTGGATGCTTGAAACCGAATACGTTGACCTCGCCAAAATAGTGATCCTTGAGGCTTATTC
>CALDKR010000109.1 GCA_937898095.1 uncultured Rhodoluna sp. | reverse complement strand
ATTGGCCCGAGCTCGCGAGCCCTAGGAACTTGGATGCCGATCACACTGCGACCGACCGCCGCCATCGAGTCGGCTCGGCTCACCAGATAGCCGGCAAAGAAAATAGTCAGCGCAATTTTGGCAAGCTCACCCGGCTGAAAAGTCAGGCCGAATAGGTTGATCCACAGCTGAGCGCCGTTGATGTTCTGCCCCAAGAACGGAACCATCGGCAAAAGCAGCAGACCAACGCCGGTCACCATCGCGACGAAAATGTAGCGACGCAAGAACAGTTGGTTCGGCACAAAAATCACCACGGCAGCGCTCGCCGCCATTGCGATTGCGGTCCACGCGATTTGCTTATAACCAAATAGGTCGCCGCCGTTGTTGGCGATTGTGCCGAGGTCGAGGCGATAAATCATCGAGAGACCAAGGCCGTTGATAGCAACCGCAATCGGCAAAATCAGTGAGTCTGCCTCGCTTGCGCGCTGGCGCAAAATCATGTGAAAAATGATTGCGCTGAACGAGAGTGGCAACCAATACATGAAAAATTCTGGGGTCAGTTTTTCGATAACCGCCAGCTGAATCTGAGCCAGCTCAAATGCATTGATGCCGATGGCAAACGCCAAAAGAATCGCCTCGATGTTGCGATTGCGCGGCACCACGCGAACGATGCGCGAGATGTTGATGGTCGAATTTAGGTCACTCATTTGGCAACAGCTCTTGAGGAATAATCGGCTGGTCAGGCGCTGATTCGGTGATCACCTTGAGCATGACCTCGGCGCTTGAGAGGCTGTCGGTGCTGATCGAACGCTCGACTGCCTGCTGTTGGAATGGTGGAAGATCGGTGACCAGAACATCGGTTTCTTCGACCAGTCTTGAGAACTTCAGTGGGCCCAGGGCTTCTTTGATGCCCTTGAAAATGGCCACGTGACCATTGCTGGTGCCGATGTAATAACGAGTCTGGGTGTAGTCGTAGGCGATATAAATGCCGCCGATCACCAGCGAGATCATCAGGCTAATGGTGAGCAGCTGGCGAATTCGACGCCAGCGAATGCGACGCTGAGTTTCGCGCAGAATCTTGGCCAGATATTCATCTGACTCTGGAACATAGTCGGCCGGATCTTCGGCACGACGAAGCAAATCGGTGATGTTCATCGGGTTCAGCACGCGCAGAATGCGGCTGCCCTTGCGGTCTTCGATGACCACCTCGTTGGCGCTCGAGCCAACAAACTTGGCTTCAGGCACAAAGTCGGTTCGAGTCTTTTCGCTGACCACGTCGACCACAACCACGGTCACGTTGTCTGGTGCACCAAACTCAAGCGCCTCACCAATCAGCAGCTCTGTCGCTTCATAAGCCTCAATTTTTGAGAGAAGCAATCGCTCCATGATGGCTTCAGGCACCACACCGCTTAAACCATCAGAGCAGAGCATCCATCGGTCACCGGGTTTGCTCTCTATGGTCTTGGTGTCGACCTCAGGAAACTCTTCTACGTCACCGAGCACGCGCATCAATACGCTGCGGCGTGGGTGAACCAACGCCTCTTCGGGTGTGATCTTGCCGGTGTCAACCAGCTTTTGAACGAAGGTGTGGTCTTTGGTGATCTGGGTGACTTTGCCATCGCGGGCTAGATAAATTCTTGAGTCGCCAACGTGACCAACTGTGACCTGGTTGCCGGTGAAGATGATGCCCGAAAAAGTCGTGCCCATTCCGGCAAGCTCAGGGTGCTCTTTTACAGTTTCGGCGAGCACTCCGTTTGCCGACCAAATGTTGTCAACGATTGCCTTCTCGGCAAACTCGGCGTCGGGATACAGGTCATCCATTTGAGCAATTCGCTGAGCGCAAAGTGCCGATGCGATGTCGCCGCCGGCGTGACCACCCATGCCGTCGGCAACAAAGAACAGGTTGTAGCCGGCATAACCGGAGTCTTGATTGCTCGAGCGAACTCGACCAATGTCTGAGCCCGCATAGCTGATGGTTTTAATGCCCATGGGCTGGCCCTATGCTCGCAGCTCGAAAACGGTTTTGCCCACGCGCACGCGGGTGTTGAGTTTGACCACCGCAGGGGTGCCCACTCGCTGGCCGTCGAGAAAAGTGCCGTTGGTCGAGTTGAGGTCTTGAATCAACCAATCGTTGTTGATCAGCACCAACTTGGCGTGATTGCTCGATGCATATTCGTCGTCGACCACAAGGTCGCTGCCGTCGCTGCGGCCGATGGTGATTTCGCGGCGGTCAAGACGCATGATCTTGCCGGCAAGATCGCCCTCGGTGACCACAAGTTTGGTTGCCATGGCGCCGGTTGGTTCGCTGACCAGCGGGTTAGAAGCGGTGTTGGTGCCGACCCCAGTCGGTGGCGCAACTGGCGCGACCGGCGACGAGAAAACCTGTGGGGCGTTAGCTGACGCAACCTTGCTGACCACGCGCTGGCCAAATAGGTCGGCGCGAATAACTGAGATGATGCTGAAAACGAAGATCCAAAGCACGACCAAAAATCCGG
>CALDKR010000108.1 GCA_937898095.1 uncultured Rhodoluna sp. | reverse complement strand
CGAACAGCTGCGACTAGTGCTATCAGCCTCGAAGATTCAAGGCAGAACTGCTGATCACATTTTGTTGGCAGGGCCACCGGGCCTAGGCAAGACGACTCTGGCACTTATTGTGGCTTCAGAGGCCAACCAAGTGCTTCGGCTATCAAGCGGCCCGGCAATCCAGAGCGCAGGCGACTTAGCCTCGATTCTGAGTTCATTGCAGCCAGGTGAGGTTCTCTTTATTGACGAAATTCACCGCATGTCAAAAGCGGCTGAAGAAATGCTTTATCTAGCCATGGAAGACTTCAGAGTTGACGTAATGGTTGGCAAGGGCCCGGGGGCCACCTCGCTTCCGCTAGAGATTTCACCATTCACGCTGGTCGGAGCTACCACTCGCGCCGGAATGCTGCCGGGGCCGCTTCGTGATCGATTTGGATTCACAGCGAACTTGGAGTTCTATTCAGCCGAAGAGCTTGAAAAGGTCATTTCTCGTGCGGCTAAATTGCTTGACCTCAAAATTGCCAAAGATGCGATTGTCGAAATATCTGTTCGTTCCCGCGGAACTCCTCGAGTTGCCAATCGACTGCTTCGAAGAGTGCGCGACTTTGCCGTCGTGAATAACTTGACTGAAATTAGTCGTGATTCTGCGCACGAGGCCTTGACCATGTTTGAAGTCGACGAACTCGGTCTAGATCGACTTGACCGCGATGTTCTTCGTGTGCTGATTGAAAAATTCGCCGGGCGCCCAATCGGTTTGTCAACCATTGCCGTTTCGGTTGGCGAAGAACAAGAGACCATCGAATCTGTCGTCGAGCCTTATCTTGTTCGTCAGGGTTTAATTGCTCGAACTCCTCGGGGTCGAATAGCGACAGAATCTGCTGTAGCGCACCTGGCCAAACAGGCATAGCCTTTCTGCCGATTCGCCCCCAACGAGAGTGCTGTGCCTGCCCGGTTTTCCGGTCGCTTTCGCCTATAATCTAGTGAGCGCCGTTTGGCGTGTTCCTTTTAAGAAGAGGCAATTTCATAATGAAGCCAGAAGATTCAATTCTCTTAGTTGCGCTAGCAGCCCTTATTTTTATGATGTTTTGGAACAGCCGCAAGCGCAAGAAGCAGGCTGAAGAACTTCAAAGCCAGCTTGGCAAGGGTGCTGCAATCGTCACCCACAGCGGCATCTATGGCGTTATTGAATCAATCGACGCAGATCGCGCAGTCATTGTGACTGCTGGCTCAAAACTTGAAATTGCAAAAGCCGCCATTCGTGGAGTAGACGCTAACGCCAAGCCAGCTGCAAAGCCTGCTGCCGCTAAGCCTGCCGCGAAGCCTGCTGCTGCTAAGGCTGTTGCCAAGCCAGCCGCTTCAAAGGCTGCTGCTAAGCCGGTTGCTAAGGCCGCTGCAAAGCCAGCCGCTAAAAAGCCTGCCGCTAAGTAAACCTAGGAAACCCCTTGTCTGAAAACGCTTTTCTGAAGTCAGCGCGCAAAAAGCTCGTTTGGCTAGTTGTAATCATTCTTGGCCTTGCCGGCATCGTCGGCATTGGCGCCGCCACCAACCAGGGTGCTTCATTTGCCCCCAAGTTGGCACTAGACCTTCAAGGTGGAACCGAGATTATTCTTGCTCCACTTCTTGAAGACGGAAAAAAGATCTCAGAAGAGCAGCTGGCTCAAGCGGTGTCAATTATTCGCCAGCGCGTTGACGCAACCGGTGTCAGCGAGGCGCAAATCAACACCCAGGGCAACGGAAACATCATTGTTTCAATTCCTGGAACCCCTGATGAAAACACTCTTAAGCTCATTCGAAGCAGCGCAAAACTTGAGTTTCGACCAGTGCTTGCAGCCTCGGCAAGTGCCACTGCAACTGTTGGCGCTGATGGCAAAACCACACCTGCCCCGGCAACTTCATCGACTCCAATCGATGGCATCGACAGCCAGACTCAAGCTGCTTTTGACGCACTCGATTGCACCAGCTCGTTCCGTGCTCCAGGTCAGGTCGATGACCCAACCAAGCCGCTCATCACCTGTGATACCAACTTCGTAGAGAAATACATCCTTGGCCCAGTTGAAATTGAAGGCTCGACAATCTCAGACGCGACCGCGGGCACTTTGACTTCATCAACCGGCGCAAGCACCAACACCTGGGCTGTCAACCTTGACTTCAATAGCAAGGGCACAGAGCAATTTGCAGCAGTCACCAAGCGACTATTCCCGCTAACTGACCCAAACAACCGCTTCGCCATCACCCTCGACGGCTATGTAATTACGGCGCCTTCTACAAACGCTGTAATCACCAATGGTTCGGCTCAAATCACCGGTTCATTCGATCGCGTTTCATCAAAGTCATTAGCTGACCAGCTCAAATACGGCGCACTGCCAATTGGCTTCGAGGTTCAGAGCCAGGCCAACATCTCAGCAACCCTAGGCTCTGAGCAGCTAAGCACCGGATTGCTAGCTGGTCTGGTCGGCTTGATTTTGGTAGTCATCTATTCCATGTTCCAATACCGAGGTCTTGCAATTGTGACAATCGGTTCGCTGGTTGTTGCAGCGATCTTGGTTTATTTGGCAATCTGCGTTCTTTCATGGCGCCAGGGCTACCGACTATCGTTGGCCGGCGTGGCTGGTTTGATTGTCGCGATTGGAATCACCGCAGACTCGTTCATCGTTTATTTCGAGCGCGTTCGTGATGAGCTGCGAGATGGTCGCGGTCTAGACAGCGCAGTTGACCACGGATGGAAGCGCGCCCTTAGAACCATCATTGTCTCTGACGGCGTAAGCATTCTTGCCGCAGTCACACTGTTCGCGCTTACTGTCGGAAACGTGCGTGGCTTCGCATACACACTAGGCCTAACCACACTGATTGACCTTGCAGTTGTTGCGCTATTCACGCACCCAATGCTTCAGGTCTTGGCTCGCACTCGCTTCTTCTCTTCGCAGAGCAAGTGGTCAGGTTTCGATTCTCAGTCTCTGGGTGCAAACAAATACACCGGTCGCGGAACTTTCAGGGTTTCAGACCGAGTTAACGAATCAAAGGCAGCAAAGGCTTCAAAAGAGGCAACCAAGCGCCAGGCTCTTGCAGATCGCAAATCGACTGCTGCTGCAGAGAAGAAGGACCAGTAATGTCAAAGTTTTCAGACTTCGGTAACGCCCTTTACAGTGGCGAGCGTTCTTTCAACTTTATTGGCAAGCGAAAAATTTGGTACTCAATTGCAGCGTTGATGATTGTGCTCTCAGTCGTACTTCCGTTCACTGCCCAAAAGGGATTCAACTTCGGAATCGAATTCCGTGGTGGTTCTGCATTTCGCGTATCTGGAGTCGCTAGCACCTCGCAGCAGGTTGCTATTGACGCAGTGCACACCTTAAACCCCGATGTAGC
>CALDKR010000107.1 GCA_937898095.1 uncultured Rhodoluna sp. | reverse complement strand
AGGTTCTTGTATGGCGTCATGCCCGTGACGTCGATCTTTGCGATCTTGCCAAACGAGTCATCGCCCGTGAACGCAAAGCCCTTGTCGTCAACGCCGGCGTCCTTGCCGTTTGCGTCGTCGTTCTTCCAGAGATACACGTTCCAGTTGTCGTAGTCGGCTGCCGGGCGCTGATAGTGAACGGTCAGGTGCACGGTGTCGACCGCCAGGGCCTGTGCGGAAGGGGCCGAAACCAGGCCGGCGACTAGGGCAAGCGCCGACGCGAGGGCGGCAAAAACACGGATGCGGATCGACAAAGGTGGCTCCTAAAGAATTGATACCCGAAAAATCTATGCGACCGCTTTGACTGTAAACGCTTGCATTTCTGTGGGCTACGGCATGGTTACACAACCGTGACAAAGCCCCGCACCACAGTGTGGCCGGGGCTTTGAACGAGCGCGAATTCGCCGACTAGGCGCGAATCCACTCACGCGAAACAGCAAAGCGCTCGATAATTTCAGGTATGGGATCGACGCCAATGCCTGGGCCAGTCGGAACATCAATGTGGCCGTCGACCAGCACGAAAGGCTCAGTTAGGTCAGTTTCGAAGTAGCGAGACGAAGCCGAAGTGTCGCCAGGAAGGGTGAACCCGGGCATTGCAGCTAGTGCGAGATTCGCCGCACGGCCGATTCCGGTCTCTAGCATGCCGCCGCACCAAACTGGAATGTTATTGGCAACCGAAACATCGTGAATCTTTTTAGATTCGATGTAGCCACCGACTCGCGATGGCTTGATGTTCACGATCTCAGCCGCTCCGAGCTCAATTGCATCGCGCGCTATGTCAGCCGAAATGATTGTCTCATCGAGGCAGACAGGGGTCTCGATGTAGTCAGCCAATTTTGCGTGGCCAAGCATGTCTTCTTCGTTGATTGGTTGCTCGATAAGAAGCAAATTGAACTCATCCAGGCGCTTCAAGAGGTCAAAATCGTCACGGGTATACGCAGTATTGGCATCGACCTGCAGCAACAGGTCTGGGCCATAGGTCTCACGAACCAACTTGACCGGCTCGTAATCCCAGCCTGGTTCAATCTTTAGCTTGATGCGCAAGTAGCCTTCGTTGAGATAACCGTCTACGTAGTGCATCAATTCGTCCATTGAATCCATGATGCCAACCGAGACACCGGCGGGCACTTTGGTCTTGGTCGAACCGAGGTATTGCGCGAAAGACTTGTTCGCGCCGCGCAATTGAGCGTCTAGAAGCGCCGTCTCAATGGCGGCCTTTGCCATGCGGTGGCCCTTGATCCATTCGAGCGTTGGCGCCACCAACTCGGCGGTCAGCTGGTCGCCAAGAGCAAACAGGTCAGGCAAGATGAACTCTTTGAGCACAGCCATTGCACCGGTGTGATACTCACTCGAATAGTCAGGGCGTTCGTTTGCGCCGCATTCGGCCCAGCCTTCGCCTTGGTCGGTAATCACGTGCACCCAAACAACTTGATGCAGATTCACCGAGCTGAACGAGGTTCTGAATGCCGACTTCAGCGGAACATTTAATCTGATAAGTTCTACAGCTTCTAGCTTCATTCTTCTTCTCCGAATTCATAGTCTGAAGTTGCCGGCTCAACCAAAATGGCCGTGCGTTCTTTATTGATAGACCTGATAAACCAACCCGACTCGATTGGATCGTGAAGTGCCTCTCGCACTGTTGCCCGCCACTGCTTAGCAAGGTCTAAATCTGATTTTCTTAACGACTCAATGTCTGCCGGCAATTCAACCCAATATGCAGACTGCTGATTGAAAGCTTGAAAAACTGGTCTGCCATTGATGTTTTTGACTGCAACTTGCTCAACGATGGGCGCCTGAGAAGGCACGCTAGCTTCGATTGGCCAGTATGCAAAAAGACGGTCAGAAAAATCAC
>CALDKR010000106.1 GCA_937898095.1 uncultured Rhodoluna sp. | reverse complement strand
CTTAATACCGCTGTTGCCAAGGACAACTACGATGGCAGGATCGTTACCGTTCCTAATCGCATCAGTAGTTGCCTTAGCCCAAACGTCTTTAACGCCCATCTCTAGCAATGTCGAGGCGGTCAAAATGCTTGCTTCGATGTCAGAACCAATAGCAACCACAACTCGATCGAAATCTAGGATGTTGAGCTCTTCTAGAGTGTCAGTGTTAGTGCAGTCGGCGGTGACCACGTGGGTTAATTGAGCCGCCAAATTTTGAACCAAGTTTTCGTCAGTGTCGACACCTAGAACTTCGCGACCGGTCTGCATCAGTTCGAGCGAAAGTGCCGTGCCAAATCGGCCGAGGCCAATCACAGCAATTTTTGATGCACCTTTTTTGGTTTTGCGACTAGCCAATTAGTGGCCTTTCTTTAGGTAGTTCGATGTGAGACTTGACTCTTCTGACAGCTAGGGCCGATGCCACAGCAGTTGGACCAATGCGGCCAATAAACATGAGTGCGATCAGTATCAACTGACCAACAGCAGGTAGCTGACCTGTTATTCCGGTTGATAGCCCGACGGTCGCAAATGCCGAAATAACCTCGAAGATAATTTGATCCGTGCTGAAGTCGGTAAGAATCTGTAGTGAAATAACGGCCGCAGTCACCGCTGCGCTCGCTAAAGCAACGAGAGACAGCGCCTGTCTATGAATTGATCTTGACAAACGTCGGTTGCCTACATTGACGGCTCCCTGACCGCGAACTTCAGTCACCACAATAAAGAAAAGTATGGCGATTGTGGTTATCTTAAGTCCGCCTGCAGTTCCGGCGCTGCCGCCACCGATAAACATCAAAATGTCTGTAACCAGCCATGAAGAATCGTTCATTTTTGAAACGTCTATCGAATTGAATCCTGCTGTTCTTGGCTGCACTGAGAGATTGAATGCGTTTAAAATTCGAGACCAAAAATCAAGCTGGCCGAGCGTGGCCGGATTGTTCCACTCAAGTGCACCGAGTGTTATCCAGCCAAAGAATAATAGGGTGAGCGATCCCCACATGACGATTTTGAATGTGAGCGACCAGTGGACTGATGATTCGATGATTCCGGCGACCTGGCGGTTTTTTGCCCGGCCGGCAAATCGGCGCAAAAGTTCAAACAAAACCGGAAAACCAAGGCCGCCAAGAATAATCAGCAAATCGATGCTCAAAATAATAAGCGGATCTCGATTGAAGCCCATAAGGCTATTTGAATAGAGTGCGAAACCCGCATTGTTGAATGAAGAAATGGCATGAAAATAGCCATGCCAAATTGCGTCGGGCCAAGAATACTCATAAAGCGAATTGAACCTGAGGGCCAAAACCCAAGCCATGAAGTTTTCAATTGTGGCGCTAAGAATAAAGACCCGCATCACAAGCTTGCGAGCATCACCGGAGCCTAATGCGCTCGACTCAGAAGTGCTGGTCAGTCTGGCTCTGAGGCTTAATCTGCGAGCAAGCACCAAGGCAATTAGCGACGT
>CALDKR010000105.1 GCA_937898095.1 uncultured Rhodoluna sp. | reverse complement strand
TGTGGTCATTCACTTTGATCGCCGGCGCAATCTGGGCCGAAAAAGCTTGGCACCGTTATTGGGGATGGGACACCAAAGAAGTCTGGACCTTCATTATCTGGACTATCTATGCCGGCTATTTGCACGCCAATGCAACACGCGGTTGGAGCGGCAAGCGCTCGGCTTGGTTGGCGCTGATTGGTTTTGCAGCAATCATCTTCAATTTCACTATCGTGAACCTCTATTTCAAGGGCCTGCACGTCTACAGTGGTCTCAAATAGCCGACCAACCCTAAATGAGCTGCGCTCCTGTGCGCGGGTCGTCTCGCTGCCGCTGCGAGCTAAATTTCGTGGGCTAATCGAACGCGAGATCATGCTTTTTGAGGGCCCAAACGGATGGACCGAGTGGTCACCGTTTTTGGAATACGAACCCGAAGAAGCGGCAACCTGGTTGGCGGCTGCAATTGAATTCGGATGGTCAGAATTGCCGGTCGCTGCGTCTTCGGCAGCACCGAAATTCATCCGGGTGAACGCCACACTGCCAGCCGTTGCGCCTGAGCAGGTCGAGTCAGTTTTGAGCCGATTCGGTGAATTCAAAACTGTGAAAATCAAAGTCGCCGAGAACGGTCAAGAACTAGAGCAAGACCTGGCCCGCATTGCTGCAGTCAGGCAGCTGCACCCCGATGCAAAGATTCGTCTTGATGCAAATGGCGGTTTTAGCGTGAATCAGGCAAGAGCCTTAGCAGCGCGATTGACTGACGAGAGCGCACCAATTGAATATCTAGAGCAGCCAGTGGCTTCGGTTGGCGAGATGGCCGAATTGCGAATGCACTTGCAACCACTCGGCATCAAAATCGCAGCCGACGAAAACGTGCGCAAAGCTGGTGACCCAATTGCGGTGGCTAGGGCCCAAGCCGCCGACATTTTGGTTTTGAAAGCAGCCCCACTCGGTGGCATCGCCAGGGCAGTCGAAATCGCGGCCGAGGCTGGTTTGCCGGTTGTTGTGAGCAGCGCAATGGAATCATCCGTTGGCCTAAGTATGGGTGCTCACCTGGCAGCGACCCTGCCCGACTTTGGTTTTGACGCTGGGCTCGGCACTGCAGCGCTCATGGCTGCCGATGTAACCCGCGAGCCGCTGAAGCCGATAAACGGTCAAATTGAGCTGCGCCGAATTGAAGTCGACCCGGCCGCACTCGATCGACACAAAGCCGAAGAGCACCGCATCGACTGGTGGCTCGAGCGCCTAGAGCGAGCTTGGGCAGCTATCGAAAATCAGGGCTAGCCGAGCGATTACTCTAGAACCATGAACGCTAAAGTTTCAGAGATTTTTGACCCGAGCATTTGGCACGTTGTGCCGGGTTTCGAGCAGCTTGAAGACGTCACCTATCACAAGCACAACTCACTCGGCATTGTGCGCGTTGCGTTCAACCGACCTGAAGTGCGAAATGCGTTTCGCCCTCAAACAGTCGATGAACTGGCCCGATCTCTAGAACATGCAGCTCAAGATTCGACCGTGGGCGCGGTGCTGCTAACCGGCAATGGCCCGTCACCTAAAGATGGCGGATGGGCGTTTAGCAGCGGCGGCGACCAGCGAGTGCGAGGCCGCGACGGCTACAAATATGCCGATGGCGAGACTGCTGAGACCATCGACAAAGCGCGTTCGGGCCGCCTTCACATCCTCGAAGTTCAACGCCTAATGCGTTTTATGCCAAAAGTTGTTATCGCTTTGATTCCAGGATGGGCCGCTGGCGGCGGGCACTCACTCAACGTGGTCGCTGACCTCTCAATCGCCTCGGCCGAGCACGCTAGGTTCAAGCAGACTGACGCCGATGTTGGCTCATTCGACGGTGGCTACGGCAGTGCCCTTTTAGCTCGCCAAACCGGTCAAAAGTTTGCTCGCGAAATCTTCTTCTTAGCCGAAGAATACGATGCGCAGCGCGCCTATGAAATGGGCGTGGTCAACAGGGTCGTTCCGCACGCAGAGCTAGAAAAAGTTGGCGTCGAGTGGGCGACCACAATTCTCGGCAAATCACCGCAGAGCATCCGCATGTTGAAATATGCATTCAATGCAGTTGATGACGGCATGGTCGGTCAACAACTTTTTGCGGGCGAGGCAACCCGCCTGGCCTATGGCACTGATGAAGCAGTCGAAGGCCGCGATTCGTTCTTGCAAAAGCGCGCGCCAGACTGGTCAGCTTTTCCGTGGCAGTTCTAAAGCCCGTCAAAATCGCATGCCAAAACCGCTCAAAATAATTTCGGCCAATGACACATTTGGTGCGCTGGTTGCCTTCGGTGAAATGCTCGCCGGCAAGCAAGCTATTTTCGTGAATCCGATTGAGCGCACCGGCGCCTCTGAGCTCAGCAGCAAATTGCCTGAGGCCTATGGGTTGCCAAATGAGGTTGACGACGCACTTGCTTTGATTGTTGAAACCTCGGGTTCGACCGGAGCTCCAAAGCGAATCGAACTTTCGCTGGCTGCGGTGATGGCAAGTGCCAAGGCCTCGCAAGATCGCCTGGGCGGGCCGGGGCAGTGGCTGCTCACATTGCCAATCAACTACATCGCAGGCGCAAATGTTTTGATTCGCTCTCTCTATGCAGAAACTCAGCCGGTTTTGATGAACACCGCAATGCCATTCACTGTCGATGCCTTCAGTCGCGCTGCCTCTCTTATGACCGGTGAGCGTCGATACACCTCATTGGTGCCAACGCAATTGGTGCGCCTTATCGATGCGGCAAAAATGGGCGATGACTACACGCTGGGTCTTTTGCGCCGCTTCGATGCAATTTTGGTGGGCGGTCAGGCCTTGCTGCCCGAGGTCTCCGCTAGCGCCGAAGCGCTGGGCATCCGTGTGATTCAGACCTATGGCATGACTGAAACCTGCGGAGGCTGCGTGTATGACGGCGTGCCGCTCGATGATGTCGAGGTAGAAATCTATCGCGGTTTGCTAAGAATTTCGGGCGCGACCTTGGCCTCAAACATCGAGACCGATGAAGGTTGGTTCAGCACCAACGACATTGGCGACCTAACCGATGACGACCGATGGATTGTTGTCGGGCGAGCTGATCGAGTGATTAAATCTGGCGGCATCAAAATTTCACTGGATCGAGTGGAGCAGTTGGCTTCAACAGTGCCGGGTGTAATTGAACTGGTCGCGGCGCCAATTGTTGATCGCGAATGGGGTCAGCGAGTCGGAATCGTTTATGTTGGCAGCCCCGAGGTGGCCGATGACATTGCTCGCGCGTTGGCAAACGACCTTGGCCCAGCCGGAAAACCGATTAGAGTTTTGCGCACCGACAAAATTGCAAAACTGCCCAACGGCAAAGTCGATTTTCAAACCACCGCGAGACTTTTCGAGAATGGCTAAATCATGACCAAACGTGCGCGTCAAAAGCAGATCAAACTCTGGGTTGAGGGTGCTCGCCTTCGCACATTGCCACTAGCAATCGCACCAATCGCGATCGGTGCTGGTGCGGCAGCTTCGGTGCAAAAATTCAACCTCGGCCTAACTCTGTTGGCGTTGGCTGTTGCTCTGTTTTTGCAAATCGGCGTCAACTATGCCAACGATTATTCAGACGGCATCAGGGGCACTGACAACAATCGAGTTGGCCCGCTTCGTTTGACCGGTTCAAAATCGGTTCGCCCGGTGGCGGTCAAATATGCAGCATTTGCCTTTTTCGCGCTCGCCGCGATTGCTGGTTTGACCATTGTTTTGCTGACTCAGCACTGGTGGTTCTTGGCCGTCGGCGCTGCGGCAATTACTGCGGCTTGGTATTACACCGGTGGCAAGAGTCCATATGGATACGCGGGTCTAGGTGAAGTTTCGGTATTTATTTTCTTTGGCTTGGTCGCCACCTATGGAACCGCCTTTATTCAGATTGGCCACTATTCAGACACAGCTCTAATCGGCGGTGTGGCATCCGGTCTTTTCGCTTCGGCCGTTTTGATGGTCAACAACATTCGTGACCTGGATTTAGACCGACACGTCGGCAAGCGCACCCTGGCCGTTCTGGTCGGCCGCAAAGCCGCTAAAGCCATTTATTTCATTCTGATTTATTTGCCGTTCGCAATTTTGGTGCCAATCGCGCTGGTTTATCCGGCCACGTTCTTGGCGATGTTTGCGCTGCTTTTGGTCTTGCCAATCACATTGATTGTCGCGACTGCGCACTCGGCAAAAGAACTCATTTTGGCCCTAAAGCTGACTAGCTTTGCAGCCCTCGGATTTGGCCTTTTGCTTGGCTGGGGTCTAGCGACTGTGAATTTCGCGCTCTAAGTCATTTAGCTTCTGAGTCGCTTGCGTCTTCAACCGACTCGTCTTCGTTGCGCTTTTTGTTGTTGATCGCGTTATAGATGCTCTCTGACAGAGCACTGCGGTGCTTGTTGAAGAACAACAGCGAAATAGCTAGGCCAACAGCCGCGCCCACAAACGCCGAAAAGATTGCATCCTGAGTGATCAGATAGGCGAGAAGCGTGCCGCCGATGAAAAGGCCTAGGCGAATCAGTGCAAATTTGAGCAGTGGGTTTTTCATGAAATAAGTCTAAGTTTTGGCTGATTAGAGTTAATCCATGCGTTTTCAATTGTTCGGTCTAGTCGTGCTAGCCATCTTCACGGTCTTTGTCACCGTGTTCGCCGCCAGCGCCGACAAGAACGCGGTTCGAGTTTTGCCCAAGTTCGCCTGGGTCTTGCTCTGCCTTTTCGTCACCCCTGTTGGCGGGCTGCTCTATTTGACATTCGGTCGCCCACTTGGAGGCCCTGGCCGCAGCCAACCCCGCAAAAGCACCGCGCCAGATGACGACCCTCAATTCTTGAGAGATCTGTCTGACCGCCTGCGCAAAGATGACGAGGGTCACCAGTGACCGAAGCTCCAGCCCAGGTATTTGCGGCCAAT
>CALDKR010000104.1 GCA_937898095.1 uncultured Rhodoluna sp. | reverse complement strand
AAGCAAATCCACTCCGTAGATTCCCGCAGCCGCGATTAGCGTACGCATGCCCTTTCCTTTTCGGTAGCGATCAACTTGTTTGTCTAGAACCAGTGTGTCGATAACTGGAGCCGGGTTGTCTAGAGGAGTTAAGCCATGGCGCAGTGCCTCGAAGTGCAGAATTGAAAAGTCATAAACCGCATTGTGAGCCACCACCGGGATGCCTCGTGATAAAAGGTCGCTCAGTTTTTCAAGTATTTCTTGAACGACAAGTTTCGCGGATCGGCCGTCACGACGAGCTATCTCGGTTGTGATGCCGTGAACCGAAGCTGCAGCGGCAGGAATTTCGATTTCTGGATTAGCCAACCACTCGGTTGCAGAACCCAAGATGGCGCCCTGGGAGTCTATTTCTGCAATGCAGGCAGTCACGATTCGAGCTTCTCGATGAAGCAAGCCCGTGGTTTCGGTGTCGAACACGGCAATGTGCGCTGCCCAATCAGGCAGATTCACAGCAACTTTAGGTTCAGATTCAGAAAAGTCGAAAGATAGTTGTTCGTTCACAAAATCAGACTAGGTGCACCTAGCGACAAAGGCCTGCGCCACGAGCTAATTCAATGGCGGCTTCGTGGTGATTTAGCGAAAAAATGTGAAGCCCCGGGGCACCAGCATCAACTAGATCTCTGGCAAGTTGAATCGAATAATCCATGCCGATTTTTCGCGCCTCGACGTCGTTTGCCTCGGCAAGTTGGTGAAGAAGTTCTTGCGGAATTGCGGCGCCACTCATTTCAGCCATGCGAATCACTTGTTTTGCATTCGCTATTGGCATTAGACCTGGAATAATCGGCAAAAAACCAGCGCCAGCCTCCTCGTTAGCCTCGAGCAAATCTAAATAGGCACCGACGGTGAAAAACAACTGGGTAATCGCATAGCTGGCTCCTGCCTGCTCTTTGAGGGCCAGCACTTTGGCATCGTGCGCCAGATCAGGTGACTCTGGGTGAACCTCAGGAAAAGCCGCTACTCCGACTTCAAGCTCAGTGTGATGGGAGATTAGGTCAACCAGCTCGAGCGCGCTCTTAATTTCGCCTTTCGCCAAGGCGTCTGGCTGATCTTTAGGGCTATCGCCACGAAGAGCCAAAATCGAGCCCACTCCAGCATTTTCAAAGGCTCGAATGATTTGTATGCTGCCCTCAATTGTTGAACCCACGCAGGTCAGGTGACCGATTGTCAGAACCTCCTGTGCCATGCGCTCAACGATTGCAAGACTGGTGTCGCGATTTGAACCACCGGCACCATAGGTCACCGAGACAAAGTCAGGGTTCACCTCTTGAAGTGCAGCGAATGCCGACCAAAGTCGAGCTTCTGCAGCCTCGTCTTTTGGCGGAAAAAACTCGAACGAAAGCGTAATTTCATCGACCAAAGCGCGAGCAACTAGGGCATCGGTCACTGACTCGTGTTTCGAATCGAAACGGTCTTGATCGCGCAGCAAAGTTGGTTCGGGCATTGGTTTAGTTTATTCGCCAAGCGTTATCAAGGCGCCCTGAGGTTAGAATTATGACTCTATGTTTAGCCCCCGTTCGCAAGCGCTAGTCGACGCAATCAAATCTCGTGTCGTGGTCGCCGACGGCGCAATGGGCACCATGATTCAAGAGTCTGCGCCATCGCTAGATGACTTTGAAAACCTCGAGGGCTGCAACGAAATTCTCAATGTCACCCGCCCAGACATCATCGAGAGAATTCACGCGCAATATCTAAAAAATGGCGCTGAAGCCATCGAAACCAACACCTTCGGCGCAAATTTCGCGAATCTTGCCGAATATGGCATCGAAGACCGAATTGAAGAGCTCGCTCTAGCCGGTGCTCAAATTGCACGCAAGATTGCCGATGACTTCCGCACGGCAGACAAACCGCGCTGGGTTCTCGGCTCAGTTGGGCCCGGCACCAAGTTGCCCAGCCTGGGGCACGAAAAGTTCAGCGTCTTGCGCGACGCCTATCAGCAAGAAGCCATGGGGCTAATCCGGGGTGGTGCCGATGCAATCTTGGTCGAAACAGCTCAAGACCTATTGCAAGCCAAAAGCGCAATTATTGGCTCTAAGCGTGCGATGGCTCAGCTTGAGCAGTTCATCCCGATTTTGGTCTCGGTAACCATTGAGACCACGGGCACCATGTTGCTCGGTTCAGAAATCGGCGCTGCCCTGACTGCCATCAGCGCACTGGGCGTCGATGCAATTGGCCTCAACTGCGCCACCGGCCCAACCGAGATGAGCGAACACCTGCGCTATTTGGCCAAATTCTCGAGTTTGCCGTTGGTCGTTATGCCAAACGCCGGGTTGCCAATTCTTGGCCCTCACGGCGCACACTACCCACTAACCCCAAACGAATTAGCCACGGCTCAATTGCAGTTTGTGAATGAATACGGCGCGGGTCTGGTTGGCGGATGCTGCGGAACAACACCGGCTCACATTGCCGAACTTGCGGCGGCTGTCAAAGACAAAACTCCGAAACGCCCGGCGACCATCGATGAGCCTGGCCTAGCCAGCCTGTATCAGCACCAGCCTTTTGACCAGACAATGACATACCTGTCGATCGGAGAGCGCACAAACGCCAACGGTTCGAAGGCATTTCGCGATGCGATGCTAGCCGAAAACTGGGAGGAGTGCGTTGAAATTGCTCGTTCTCAAACTCGCGAGGGCGCTCACTTTTTAGATGTCTGCGTCGACTATGTTGGTCGCGACGGTGCCGCCGATGCTCGTGAATTAGTTAGTCGTTTAGCGACCGCAACGACGCTTCCGCTTGTGCTCGATTCGACCGAGCCGGCGGTTCTAGAGGCAGGCCTCGAATGCATGGGCGGCCGCGCCATGATCAACTCGGTCAACTTTGAAGACGGCGATGGCCCAAACTCGCGTTTTGCCAGAATCATGCCACTAGTCAAAGAACACGGTGCAGCGGTCGTTGCCCTGACAATCGATGAAGAGGGTCAGGCTAGAACTGCTGAAACCAAATTTGCCATTGCCGATCGACTTATTAAAGAATTGCAGAGCAATTGGGGCATGCGATTGGTCGACATCACTGTCGACACTCTGACTTTTCCGATAGCCACCGGCCAAGACGAAACTCGCCGCGACGGCATCGAGACCATCGAGGCAATTCGACGCCTCAACGACGCTTATCCAGGAATTCAGTCAACGCTTGGAATCTCAAATATTTCGTTCGGCCTAAGCCCGGCGGCTCGACACGTTCTCAATTCGGTGTTCTTGCACGAATGTGTCAAAGCTGGTCTAACCTCTGCGATTGTTCACGCTGCTCGAATTATGCCGCTGGCTCAGATTCCTTCAGAGCAACTTCAGGCAGCATTAGATCTCATCTATGACCGTCGCGAATATGACGCCGACGGCAACGTGACTTTTGATCCGCTGACCAAATTTCTAGACATCTTCAGCGGAATCGACACCACTTCAGCGCGCCAGTCGCGCGCCGAAGAACTGGCCGCCATGCCTATCAACGAGCGCCTCGAGCGTCGAATTATCGATGGTGAAAAAAAGGGCTTGGAGCCCGATCTAGACGAGGCATTGGCGAGCGGCAAGACGGCCTTGCAAATCATCAATGACCATTTGCTCAAGGGCATGCAGGTCGTTGGCGAGCTATTCGGCAAGGGTGAAATGCAACTGCCGTTCGTGCTGCAATCTGCTGAGGTTATGAAGGCAGCAGTTGCTCACCTCGAGCCACACATCGAAAAAACTGAAGATGCTGGCAAGGGCAGAATTCTCTTGGCGACCGTTCGAGGCGATGTTCACGACATCGGCAAAAACCTAGTCGATATCATTTTGAGCAACAACGGATTCGAAACCGTAAACATCGGAATCAAACAGCCGATTAATGAAATTCTGCGCGCTGCTGAAGAGCATCAGGTTGATGTCATCGGTATGAGCGGTCTGCTGGTCAAGAGCACACAGATCATGCGCGAAAACCTAGAAGAAATGAATGCCCGCGGTGTGGCAACCAAGTGGCCAGTGATTCTCGGTGGTGCCGCACTGACTCGAAGCTTTGTTGAGCAAGACCTGGCAGAGATTTATCACGGTGAGGTTCGCTATGCGCGCGATGCCTTCGAGGGGCTGCGCCTAATGGATGCCCTGGTGAAAATCAAACGCGGCGACACAACGGTCAAACTGCCGGAGCTGAAAAAACGTCGAGTTGCGGCAAAAAGTCTTCTGGTGCGCACGGTTCCTGATTTAGTTCCAGACCGATCTGACGTTGCAAGTGACAACGAACTGCCTGCGCCACCGTTCTGGGGCACCAGGATCGTCAAGGGAATCCCGCTGCGTGACTATTCGAGCTATCTCGATGAACGCGCCACATTCATGGGCCAATGGGGCCTAAAGCCTTCTAGAGCTGAGGATGGCGCAAGCTACGAGCAATTGGTCGAAACCGAGGGCAGGCCGCGCCTGCGGTCTTGGCTTGAAAAAATTCAAACCGAGAGCCTGCTTGAAGCCGCAGTTGTTTACGGTTATTTTCCGGCGGTTTCTGAAGGCAACGATTTAGTCATTTTGCACCACGGCGCCGATGGATCAACCGACGGCGGTTCAGGGGGAGTGCCAGGCACCGAGCGCCTCCGCTTTACTTTTCCGCGACAACTTAGAGACCGGCACTTCTGCCTGAGCGACTTCGTTCGATCAAAAGAAAGTGGACAGATCGACGTCGTACCATTCCAATTGGTCACCATGGGCAATCGCGTCTCAGAGGCCGCGAACGAACTTTATGCTGCCAACGACTATCGCAATTACCTAGAACTTCACGGCCTATCGGTTCAGCTAACTGAGGCATTGGCCGAATTCTGGCACGCACGAATTCGCGAAGAACTCGGCTTCTCTAGCGAAGACCCGAAGAATGTCGATGGCTTGTTCAAGCTCGAATATCGCGGCGCGCGTTATTCATTCGGTTATCCGGCTTGCCCAGAACTCGAAGATCGAGTGAAGCTTGTCGAATTGCTCAAGCCAGAATCAATCGGCGTAACGCTATCTGAAGAGCTACAGCTTCACCCTGAGCAATCAACCGATGCAATGGTTTTGCACCATCCTGAAGCAAAGTATTTCTCGGTTTAGCCATGTCGACCACATCAGCCAAACTTGCAAGCATGGCCAGCGCGCGTGGCCATGCGCGATCACAGAACATAGACGGCTCAGAGGTCAAATATTGGTTTTACCCAGCCAAAACATCGACCCCGAAAACAATAATTTTTATACACGGATACCGTGGCAATCACCGCGGTCTTGAAGCAATTGCTGGCGCTCTCGATGATTTTGATATTTACATTCCAGATCTGCCTGGATTCGGCGCGAGCGAAGCCATGCACAGCGAACACAGCATCAAAAACTACTCAAGTTGGCTGGCGCAATTTATAGCCGGGCTAAGCCTTTCTGCTAAGCCCGTATTGCTCGGGCACAGTTTTGGCACAATCGTCTGCAGCCACTTTGCGACTAAAAATTCAAAGCTCATCAGCAGGCTAATTCTTGTGAATCCAGTTTCTGCTCCGGCGCTAAAAGGGCCAAAAGCACTGCTGACTAGCGTGGCAATAGCATTCTTTTGGTTGGCTGCGAGATTGCCCAAAAAGACTGCCGATTGGCTGCTCAAAAGCTGGCCAATGGTGCGTGGCATGAGCATTGTGATGACCAAAACCAAAGATAAAAATCTTCGCGCCTGGGTTCACCGCCAGCACGATGAAAACTTCAATGACTTTGCTGAGCTCAGAGTTGCCATCGAGGGCTATCGAGCATCAGTTAGCAATTGCGTCGCAGATTTTGCATCAAAAATTGAGGTTCCAACCCTCATGATTGCAGGCTCAAAAGATGACATCACCACCGTGCAGCAGCAACAGGCAGCCTTCTCTAAAATAAGTGCACCCCGCTCCGCCCTTGAGGTCATATCTAATGTTGGACACCTAACGCACTATGAGACGCCGGGGCAAATCGCGACCCTAGTTCGTGATTTCTCAAGGGGTGCCTGATGGCCGACCAAGGCATTTTCTTCGATGCGCGATATATCCGCTTTGACCACCACGACGGAATCAGTCGGTTCTCAGCGGGGCTTTTTGACGCCCTAAACAGCCGAATTAAAGTGACCGCGATTATTTATGACCGCCGACAGCTTTTGAAATTGCCCCGAGGTTGCGACTATGTCTTTGCCAATGACCCAACCTCACTAAAAGAGCTGTTCATAGCCAAAACCTTGAACAAGCATGGCGCCAAAATCGTTTTTTCACCCATGCAAACAATGGGCACCTGGGGTCGAAAATACAAACTGATTCTCACGCTTCACGATTTGATTTACTATCGCCATCCGGCGCCTCCGCCAAGCTTCAGCCTGCCAATTCGACTGCTCTGGCGCCTGTTCCACCTGGTCTACTGGCCACAGCGCCTAATTCTCAATCGAGCTGATGCAATCGCAACAGTCTCAAACACCTCTAAGCGATTGATTCACAAATTTCGCCTAACCAAGCGACCCGTGCACGTGATTTACAACGCTGCCGGCAGCCTAGCGAGCCAATACGAACATCGTCAGCCATCCCAGCGACCAAGGGCTCGTCAGCGCCTGGTCTACATGGGCAGTTTTATGGACTACAAAAACGTCGAGGTGCTGATTGCAGGCATGCGACTGTTGCGCGACTATGAACTGCATTTGCTGAGCAAAATTTCACCCGACCGACGCCGTGAACTCGAAGATTTGGTCGACCAGTATGGTGGGGCAGTGGTATTTCACAATGGTGTTTCTGAAGCGGAATATCATCAGCATCTCGACTCGGCAGTTGCGCTCGTGACCGGGTCACGCGACGAGGGATTTGGAATTCCTCTGGTTGAGGCTATGTCGCGCGGAATTCCGACAGTTGTTTCAAACATCGAAATTTTTAGAGAGATTGGTGCAGACGCAGCCCTCTTTTTCGACCAAGAGAGCCCAGAGTCGTTTGCAGAAGCCGTTAAAAAACTCGAGTCGAACCCTCGCTGGCTAGAGATCAGCGCCAAGTCAGTTAAGCGCGCTCATGATTTCAACTGGGATAAATCAGCGGCTGATTTGATTGAGCTGATAAATCAGCTCAGATCTGAATGAGTTTCTAAACCTAAAGTTCGAGGGTCATAACGGTCGATTGCCCACTCACCGTCGCGGTGAACAAAAACACACATTGAGGCGTTGCCAAATCTTTCGCCTTCGCGAGGCAGCTCGCCGCCCGAAACAATGCGCACCAGTTTGCGAATCAAAGCCCCATGGCTCACCGCTAAAACTCGCTGACCTGCATATTTCTCTGCGATGAAATCCAAAAGTTGGTCAGAACGCAATCGCAAGTCATCTAGCGATTCGCCACCTGGAACACTGTTTGGATCGGGATATTTCTCTTTCCACTCCGAGTGCATTAGGCCTTCTGCCTCGCCGAACGAGCGCTCGAGCAAACGCTGCTCAACTCCGATTTCATCGTGCCCTACAGCTTGACCAACGATAAGTGCGGTGTCTCTGGCTCGAGACAGCGGTGACGTGATTACGACATCCCAGTGTGTCGATGAAAGCACTTTTGCTGCCTCTTCAGCCTGCATAATGCCTGTTTCATTCAACGGAATGTCAGTGATGCCCTGCAGTCGAAAATCGATGTTCCAGTCGGTTTGGCCGTGCCTCAGCACAGCAAAGATGGTTTCAGTCATTCAGGAGCCTTTCAAGCACCAACGAGGTGTTTGCTTCGATTTTTGCAAAAGCTAATTCATCAGCCTTGGTCGGCCCGAGGTTGACGATAACAATTGGCTGTCCGGCTCGTGCCGCCCTGCGGGCGAATCTCAATCCTGAGTTCACAGCAAGTGAGGTTCCGGCCACGAGCAGTGCGTCGGCTTCGTCTAACTTAGCCATCGCAAGCTCGACCCTAGATGCCGGAACCGACTCTCCGAAAAAAACCACGTCGGGCTTCAATATGCCCGAGCAGTTTGGGCAGCTGGGAATCTTGAAATTTGCGCCGATTTCAACTTCAGCATCGCCATCTGGCGTGAACTCGATTGCGTTGTCTTTTCTTACATCTGGGTTAAGCGCGGTTAGCAGATTGTCCATCTCACTTCTAGCAAGTTGAAATCCGCAATTTACGCATCGAACCATGTCTAGTCGACCGTGAAGGTCAATCACTTTTTTAGAGCCAGCCTTTTGATGCAATTGGTCGACATTTTGAGTGATCACGCTGGTGATTTTTCCGCCTCGCTCGGCATCTGCAATAGCAAAATGACCAAGGTTTGGTTTTGATTCAGCGATTCGATTCCAGCCCACAAATGACCTTGCCCAATAGCGAACCTGAGCCTCGGCAGAGCCCATAAAAACGTCGTATGTCATCGGGTGTCTCGGAGTCTTGCCCTGGCCTCGATAATCAGGAATTCCAGAATCAGTGCTGATTCCAGCTCCGGTGAGGGCAATTAATTTTTTTCCGGCCAATTTTTCGCGCACAAAGTCGATACTGAACTCAGCAGCGGCACTTAGTTTGGCATTTTCTGGCATTACCAAAAGTCTAACTTTTCGTGGTCAATGCATTTAGAGCTAATAGACCGTCTTGGTCTTTTGTGTCCGAAAGGGGACTTGAACCCCTACCCTCTAATGAGGACTAGCACCTCAAGCTAGCGCGTCTGCCATTCCGCCACCCGGACAGGTGTCTGCAACGACTCACCACTCTAACACGAAACACGGATTCGATTCGACCTCGGATGCTGTTACAAATCGCCTTTGGGCAGTAGGTTA
>CALDKR010000103.1 GCA_937898095.1 uncultured Rhodoluna sp. | reverse complement strand
TCTCACCGAGCACTACGTGTGCGCCACCGTGCAAAACCCCTAGTGGCTGCTGGTTTCCTGAGACTGGCATTCGAGCGACTGCGCGCTCTGCGCTCAATTCGAGCAATTCAATGCCCATTTTTTCGGCAAGTGGGCCAAGACCTCTGCGCTTCAAAAGCTCGCTCGCAGCGGCACTTGCTTTGATGTTTGATTCAGTCATCTGATTCTCCATAACGGGCCTTTTTCAGAAGTAGGCTTTACATTCATGAACGCTAAACCACAGCCTACCCTTCTGCTTATTGACGGGCATTCGCTTGCGTTTCGAGCTTTTTATGCGCTGAGTCCAGACAGCTTTAAAACCTCTGATGGCCAGCACACCAATGCGGTGCACGGCTTCATTTCGATGATGCTCAACATTCTTCAGGCCGAAAAGCCGACTCACCTGGCGGTCGCGTTCGATTTGTCTCGCTCTTCATTCCGCACCGAAGAATATCCGGAATACAAAGGCACGCGAGGCGAGACCCCGCCCGAGTTCGTTGGTCAAACCGAACTTTTGCAAGAGGCCCTTGCGGCAATGAATATCGTCACTTTGACTCGCGAAAATTACGAGGCTGACGACATTTTGGCCAGCCTCGCCGACCAAAGCGCAGACAAGGGCTTTAAGGTCTATGTGGTTTCAGGTGATCGCGATACTTTTCAGCTGATCCGAGATAACACCACAATTCTTTATCCAGTCAAGGGTGTGCTCAATCTTGCCCGCATGGATGACGCAGCGGTTTACGAAAAATACTCCGTGCACGCGCATCAGTATCCAGATTTGGCAGCACTGGTTGGTGAAACATCAGACAATCTGCCCGGAATTCCTGGCGTCGGCCCGAAAACTGCCGCAAAGTGGCTTCAGCAATACGGCTCACTTAAAGGCGTGCTCGACGCTGCCGCCGAAATCACCGGAAAAGTCGGCGAGAGCTTGCGTGAACACCGAGAGCTAGCCGTTCGCAATCGTCGCCTAAATCACCTGGTGCGCGACTTGGATCTAGGCCTTAGCCAAGATGCCCTTGAGCTCGGGCCAGTCGACGAAGCCAAGGTGCGCGAGGTTTTTGCGAAGCTTCAGTTCAGAAGCCTTACCGAGCGAGTTCTCAAGCTGCGCGGCGCCAATGGCAGCCAGGTTCCGGCAGCCACTAGAACCGCACAAAACGAGACCGCAGCTACTGGTGGCGAACCAACAGTTGATGCAACCACAACATCACCATTCGCCGAACTCGAAACTCCCGAGGCAACAAAGCTCAGTGAGTCCGAAACCATTGCTTGGCTCAAGTCACACAACAGTGCAATTGCGGTGAGTTTTGAGTTCAGCGAAAACTCTCTTACGGCCATCGGTCTAGCGACTGAAACCCAGCGGGCATACTGCGAAAAAATAACGCCCGAGATTTTGAGTTGGCTTGGCGACGAAAACGAAATCAAGAGCCTGCACGGCGCTAAAGATTTGACCAAGAAACTGCTTGATTTAGGCATTCAAATTGGGGGAGTCGAATATGACACCTTGCTGATGGCCTATTTGCTAAACCCGGTTTCAAAAGACTTCAGCCTTGACGAATTGTCACTTGAATATCTTGGAATCAGCGTCGAGCGATCTGACCCAAACCAGCTGATTGCCGAGACCAAGACTGACGCCAGCCTCGATGCCTGGCTTACTGCGAACCTTGCACC
>CALDKR010000102.1 GCA_937898095.1 uncultured Rhodoluna sp. | reverse complement strand
ATCCGAAGTCTTTTTGCTGAGCCGAAATGGCGCAGCAAAGCTGCAACGCGTTTGGCCCCAAGACCTTCGATTTCACCCAGTTGGCTGGCAATTGCGCTGCTGCGTTTTTGCCTCTGATAGGTGATTGCAAAGCGGTGAGCCTCGTCGCGAATGCGCTGAAGCAAGAAGAGCTCGTCGGTTGCTCGAGGCAAAATAATCGGATAATCGCTGTGTGGCAACCAGATCTCTTCGAGTCGCTTGGCCAGGCCAACCACAGTCAAACCCTCGACTTTAGAATCGGCAATCGCTTTAGCGGCTGCATTGACCTGCGGTTGACCGCCATCAACAATCAGCAAATTCGGTCGATAGCTAAATTTGTTTGAACCGGCATCTTCTGGGTTCGGGTCTTGATCTGGGTCGCGCAGATATTTCACACGCCTAGAAATCACCTGATAAATCGACTCGGTGTCGTCAGTGGTGTTCTCAATCGAAAACCGTCGGTATTGATCTTTTTTCGCTAATCCGTCTTCGAAAACAACCATTGAGGCAACCACGTTGGTGCCACCCAGGTGAGAGACGTCGAAACATTCGATTCGCAGGGGTGCCTCTGGCATTGAAAGAGCCGACTGAATTGCAGCCAGCGCGTCGGCTCGAGCGGTGAAATCGCTGGTGCGCTTGAGTTTGTAGTTGTTCAGTGAGTGTTTGGCATTTGTGGCTGCGGTGGCGGCCAGTGCGGCCTTATCGCCGCGCTGAGCCACTCGAAGCTCAACCTTCGAGCCGCGAATTTCACCCAGCCACTTGGCTAGAGCTTCATGGTCTTCAGGCAGTGCCGGAACCAAGATTTCTTTAGGAATCGAGACAGCCTCGACCGAGGAATTCGGTGCATAGGTGCTCTGCAGAACGTATTCGACAATCTCGCCAAGGTCTCGCTCGAGTTCTTTGTCGAGAATGAAGTTCTTAGCGCCGCGAATTCGACCACCGCGAACCACAAAGTGGCTGACCCCCGCAGCAAGCTCATCGTCGGCAATAGCAAACAAGTCGGCATCGGTTTGGTCGCTGAATACCACGGTGCTTTTTTCGAGCACTGTCTCAAGCGCATCAACGTTGTCGCGCAATTTAGCTGCGAGTTCATACTGCTGCTGCGCTGAAGCCGCAAACATTCGGTCGCGCAAAACCTCAATGTGCGAAGTGTCTGAGCCGCCCATGAATTCGGCAAATTGCTTGGCTAGTTTTTTGTGCTCGGCGGCATCAATTCGGCTAACACAAGGCGCACTGCATTTAGCTATGTCGGCGAGCAGACAGGCGCGGTTGGCCTGCTTGGCAGCGTTAAAAACACCCTTTGAGCAACTGCGAATCGGATAAACCTTTAGCAGGGTGTCGAGAGTTTCGCGAATCGCCCAAGACTGCGTATAAGGACCAAAATATTTGACCCCCTTGAGTTCACGATTGCGAGTGATGAAAACTCGAGGAATCTCATCTGACATTGAAATTGCCAGGTATGGATATGTCTTGTCGTCTTTGAATCGAATATTGAATGGCGGATCGAACTCTTTTATCCAGGTGAATTCGAGCTGCAACGCTTCATACTCGGTCTTAACGATGGTCCACTGAACATCAACCGCAGTTGTGACCATGCGTCGGGTGCGTTCAAGCAGGCTATCCAATGGCGCAAAATAACTCGAAAGTCGAGCACGCAAATTCTTTGCTTTGCCCACATAGAGCACTCGCCCATTGACATCTAGCCAACGATAAACACCAGGATCAGTCGGAATCTCACTGGTCTTGGGGCGCCAGGCGAGCTGGTTAGCCATGAGTCAAGATTTCTTTGATAAACGAACCGGTGAAAGATTTCTTGTTGTCGGCAACCGCCTCTGGGGTTCCGATAGCAACTATTTGGCCACCACCGGCGCCACCCTCAGGGCCCATGTCGATGATCCAGTCAGCTGATTTGATGACGTCGAGGTTGTGCTCAATCACAATCACTGTGTTGCCCTTGTCGACTAGGCCGTTCAGCACGTGCAGTAGCTTGCGGACGTCTTCAAAGTGAAGACCGGTGGTTGGCTCGTCGAGCACATAGATGGTGCGGCCGTTTGAGCGGCGCTGCAGTTCGGTGGCCAGCTTGACGCGCTGAGCCTCGCCACCAGAAAGAGTTGTTGCCGACTGACCAAGGCGCACATAACCGAGGCCAACCTCAACCAGTGTTTCAAGATAGCGAGCAATGGCCGAAATTGGGGCAAAGAATTCAGCTGCTTCGGCGATCGGCATCTCGAGCACTTCGGCAATGTTTTTTCCCTTGTAGAGCACCTGCAAGGTCTCGCGGTTGTATCTCGCGCCGTGACA
>CALDKR010000101.1 GCA_937898095.1 uncultured Rhodoluna sp. | reverse complement strand
ATCGCTCGGATGGCAAAGAATCACCGACTGAAGTGTTTGAGCACGCTGCTGCTGCTGGGCTCAATGTTTTGGCGCTCACCGACCACGACACCACTTCGGGTTGGGCCGAGGCAGCGGCTGCAGCGAATCGCCTCGGACTCGGTTTCGTGCCGGGCATCGAAGTGACCACAAGAGCCAAAATTTCTCACGACGGGCAGAGCTTTTTTATCGCGGTTCACATGCTCGCCTATTTGCCTAATCCAAATCATGTCGGGCTAAAAACCGCAATCGATGCGTCGGTTGAAAGTCGAGTTGGTCGCGCTCAGCGAATCGTCGAGCGCCTATCAGCCGACTTTGATATCACGTGGCCTCACGTGCTTGAGCACCTTGAAGATGGCGCGACGATTGGCCGACCAGCGATTGCCGATGCTTTGGTGACTCTCGGTGTGGTGAGCGATCGCACCCAAGCATTTGATCAGATTTTGGGCAAAGGCGGCAAATACTATGTGCCGACCGAAACCACAGATGTTTTCGATGCAATTTCACTGATTCGCGATGCCGGGGGAGTTTCGGTCATCGCACACCCACTCGGTGGGGCGAAACAGTCACTCGAACGAGGAGATTTGCCGCACGCGCACTTTGCCGAAATGATCGAGGCTGGCCTAGGTGGGTTTGAGGTTTATCACCGAGAGGTGCCTCAGCCGGCGCGAGATTGGCTGCTCGAATTGGCAGAAAAGCATGACTTAGTTGTGACTGGCTCTAGTGACTATCACGGTGTGCATGGCAAGCCGAATCGCCTTGGCGAGAACCTGACTGCGCCTGAGATGCTGCAAAAAATTATTGAGCGATCATCAGGAACAGCCGCGCTGTTCTAGAAGTTAGTTGTCGCCGCTGCGTCGAGTGCGAGTGCGCTGACGAGGTGGGCGCTTGTGCTCGCCGTCGCCGCGAGCAGGCTTTTCGTGACCCTGCGATGCCTCGCCCGCGGCCTTGTGTGGCTTGTCGCCGCCGCGAGAGCGGTCGCGGTCTGAACGAGGGTTTCGCCCGCCCTGGTGATTACGGCTCGATTGACCGCCTGCGCGCCCAGAGTTAGCCTTCGGAGCCTCGGCCTTAGGGCTAGCGGCCTTGATGCGACCCTTGGTTCCCTTTTCAATTCCGAGATCTTCAAACAGGTGTGCGCTGCTCGAATATGTTTCGGTTGGGTCAGGCTGACCGAACTCGAGAGAGTCATTGATGTGCTTCCAGCGAGGCAGGTCCTCCCAGTCGACAAAGGTCACTGCGATGCCGGTTCGACCTGCGCGACCAGTGCGGCCAACGCGGTGCAAATATGCCTTTTCGTCTTCTGGAACCGTGTAGTT
>CALDKR010000100.1 GCA_937898095.1 uncultured Rhodoluna sp. | reverse complement strand
TTAA
The DNA here is from genome assembly GCA_937898095.1 of uncultured Rhodoluna sp. Lineage (GTDB taxonomy): Bacteria > Actinomycetota > Actinomycetes > Actinomycetales > Microbacteriaceae > Rhodoluna. The sequence goes on along the minus strand of CALDKR010000100.1, from coordinate 5,481 downwards.
GCACGCCGCCAGCGTTCGTCCTGAGCCAGGATCAAACTCTCCGTAAAAGTTAATACCGATGAGCAAGCTCATCGGAAACTTAACAAAAGCCCCGGAAAATGGGGCCATAGTTTGATCTGACTAAATCAGATTGTCTGACAATCTGTCTAATCCAATAATTTCTCTGACTAACTAGAAACTAGCTAGCCAAGAGGTTCTTGGCATCGACATTGTGCACGCTGTTGAGTTCTCAAGGATCGGATGCATCTGAGAGTTTCTATTTCTAGAAGCCTTCAGAGCAACTTCACTAACTTACCACTTTTTTGATTCGTGTCAAATCTGACACGCCAACTTTTTTTTCAGTGGAAGTCCAATACTAAACGCACGATCAAATACGCCGCAATAGGCATTTTTGCTCGTTTGGAGCTTTTAGGATTGGTTGCTCTTGAGCCGGTTATCTAATCAGATTCGTCCAAGCTTTGGGCAACGAATGAAACATTACGGGGAGATAACGAGGTTGTCAAATCAAAAGTGGATATTCGTCAAACTTTTTTTAAACTCCTTGCAAACACGGGGATTTAGCGCGATTCTCAAATTGTGAAATTTGAATTTTCGGCGACAATTGCTCGCTGGCCAGGGAATGCCTCGTATTACTTTTGCCTTTTGCCTGAGGCGATGGCTCTTGAGATAACTGAGGTGACTCAGGGGCTCAGGCGTGGATTCGGTTCGGTTCGCGTAGATGCGAGATGTGGTGAATCGAACTGGCGCAGTTCGATTTTCAAGGATTCAGCGTCGAATAGCTATTTGTTGCTGCTCAAGAAAGCCGTTCGCGTTGCCGAAGGGTTAGCTGATGGCAGCCAGGTGAAAATTCAAATCGAATTGATCGATTTTTGATATCCGTGAATTTAGTTTTTGAAAATTGCGGCAAGGGTTTTCTTGCCGCGGCGCAAAACTGCAAATCGGTCGTGAATGAATTCTGAGATTTCAGCAGCCTCATTATCAACCTTTTGGTTGTTTAGATAGACGCCACCTTCTTTGATTGCTCGACGAGCTGCACTGATGCTGTCGACCAAACCGGTCTCAACAAGTAGATGCGTCAAAGCTGTTCCTGCGACGGCGTTTGTTTTTGGCAATTCACCCAGGGCAGCGGCCAGTGTTTCTGGCTCGAGGTCGCTCAATTCTCCTTGGCCAAATAGCGCCGCCGATGCAGCGATTGCGGCCTCGGCTGCCTCTCGGCTGTGAACCAAAGTAGTGACCTCAAGCGCCAAGCGCTTTTGCGCAGCACGCAAGTATGGAGCCGCCTCGGTTTGAACGGCAAGTTCTTCAATCTCTGCCCTGGTCAAGAATGTGAACACTTTGAGACGATCAATAACATCGGCGTCTTCGACATTTAGCCAAAACTGATAGAACGCATACGGGCTTGTTAGGTCTGCATCAAGCCATACAGCGTTGCCTTCGGACTTGCCGAATTTTTTGCCATCTGAGTTGGTAATTAGTGGTGTTGCCAAGATATGCGCGGAAGCGCCTTCGGCTTTGCGAATCAGGTCGGTGCCTGAGGTCAGATTGCCCCACTGATCACTGCCGCCCATTTGCAGGGTGCAGTTGTAGCGACGGAAAAGTTCGAGGAAGTCATAGCCCTGAAGAATTTGATAGCTGAACTCGGTGTAGCTGATTCCGTGCTCTGAATTCAGACGAGCTGAAACCGCGTCTTTAGAAAGCATTGTGCCGACACGGAAGAACTTTCCGATGTCGCGAAGGAAGTCGATAGCGCTGAGCGGGGCTGTCCAATCGAGGTTGTTGACTAGACGGGCCGCATTGTCGCCCTCGAAAGACAAAAAGCGGCTTGCTTGCTTGCCTAGTTTTTCAACCCAATCGGCAACGGTCTCCTTGGTGTTTAGGGTTCGCTCTGCGGTCGGACGCGGGTCGCCCACTAGTCCGGTGGAACCGCCAATTAATGCCAGTGGCTTGTGTCCGGCTAGCTGCAGGCGACGCATGATCAGAAGTTGAACCAGGTTGCCCAGGTGCAGGCTTGGCGCAGTTGGATCAAATCCGATGTAGTAAGTCAGTGGGGCCTTGCCGAGAGCCTCGCGCAGCGCACCTTCATCGGTCGAAAGCGCCACCAAGCCACGCCACTTTAATTCGTCAAGAATGTGGGCGAAAGATTCATCGTTGCTTTGAGTGCGCAAAAACTCTGGGGTTGCCATGATTAGCCTTCTCGTTTTGGAGCAAATTTGCGCAGTGCAGCAATCTGGTCAAGCACGCGAGGCAGGGCTGTGCCGCCTGCGCCGGCACGAGCTCGGATTGATCCGCCAACGGTGAGAACGTCACGCACATCTGGAGTCAGGAAATTTGAAATTTCTGCCATTTCAGAATCTGGAACCTCATGCAGCTCAAGGCCATTTCGCTCGCAGTACGAAACCAATTTGCCGGTGATTTCGTGTGCATCGCGGAAAGGCACACGCTTTTTTACGAGCCATTCGGCTACATCGGTTGCCAGTGAGAAGCCGGCTGGAGCCAGAGCTTCGAGGCGCTCACGGTTGAAGTGCAGGGTGGCAATCATTCCGTTGAAGGCAGGCAAAAGCACAGTCAGAGTGTCGACAATGTCGAATACCGGTTCTTTGTCTTCTTGAAGATCGCGGTTGTATGCCAACGGCAGGCCCTTGAGAGTTGCCAGCAAACCGGTTAGGTCGCCAATCAGACGCCCTGATTTTCCGCGTGCCAGTTCAGCAATGTCAGGGTTCTTCTTTTGAGGCATAATCGACGAACCGGTCGAATAAGCATCGTGAAGTTTGACGTAATCAAACTCTGCGCTTGCCCAGATGATGATTTCTTCTGAAAGGCGCGAAAGATTGATGCCGATGAGTGAACCGATAAATGCAAACTCAGCAACAACATCGCGACTCGCAGTGGCGTCGATTGAGTTCTGGGTTGGTCCAGCAAGACCAAGCTCGGAGGCGACAAGGTTTGGGTCGAGACCGAGAGTGTTTCCTGCCAGTGCACCGGCGCCATATGGGGAAAGCATCGCGCGCTTGCGCCAGTCGTTGAGGCGCTCAAGATCGCGAACTAGTGGCCAGGCGTGTGCGAGCAGGTGGTGCGACAAATGTACCGGCTGAGCATGCTGAAAATGAGTGCGGCCCGGCATAGCAACGCCTAGGTGTTCTTCGGCGCGATCGACCAAGATGCCGACCAGCTCGAGCACAAGTGCACCTATGACTGTCGCCTGATCGAGCAGGTAGGTGCGAATCAATGTTGCGATCTGGTCATTCCGACTGCGACCAGCGCGAACCTTGCCGCCGAGCTCGCCGCCAGCGATTTCGATGAGGCCACGCTCTAGTGCTGAGTGCACGTCTTCGTCGCTCGGCTTGGCAGTGAAGCTGCCGGATTCAACACGAGATCGAAGTTCGAGCAAGCTTTTGTCGAGCTTCTCTAGCTCAGCAACAGTTAGGTATCCAGCTGATTGCAACGCCCTGATGTGGGCACGGGTTCCGGCAATGTCATAGCTAGCCAATCGCCAGTCGAAGTGCACCGAACGACTAAGCGCCGCAAGCGCATCGCTCGGGCCGCCCTCGAAGCGACTGCCCCAGAGTGAATTTGAACCAGAACCTTGAGTCATTGGTGTCGCTGCTCGCGCTTCGCCGAAATCTTGCTTGGAAGCGCCCATAGTTCAATGAAGCCCTTAGCCAGTGACTGATCGAAGGTGTCGCCGGTGTCGTACGTGGCTAGATCAAAGTCGTAAAGCGACTCTTCTGAACGACGTCCGGTAGGGACAGCTCGGCCGCCCTGCATCTTCAGGCGAACTTCACCGGTCACATACTTCTGAGTGTGATCGATGAATACGTCGAGCGAACGCTTTAGGTCTGAGAACCATAGGCCCTCGTAGACCAAGGTAGCCCACTTGTCTTCGATGCCCTTCTTGAAGCGGTTCACTTCGCGCTCGAGAGTTAGATTTTCGAGGTCTTCGTGGGCATTGATAAGAGCGATGCCGGCTGGCGCCTCGTAAATTTCGCGGCTCTTGATGCCGACTAGGCGGTCTTCGACGATGTCGATGCGGCCGATGCCGTGGGCGCCCGCTAGCTCGTTCATTTTGACGACCATTTCAAAGGGTGAATATGAAACGCCATCGATGGCCACTGGAACACCCTGATCAAACTTGATGACAACCTCGGTCGGCTCACGGAAGACATCAGGGTCTTGGGTGTAGCTATAGAGGTCTTCGATTGGCGCGTTCCAAGGGTCTTCTAGGAACCCAGTTTCAACAGCTCGACCCCACACGTTTTGGTCAACTGAGTATGGACTCTTCTTTGATTGCGCGATTGGAAGGTTGTGTGTAGCTGCGTATTCGATTGCCTTGTCGCGAGTGAGCGCAAGGTCGCGGATAGGGGCAATTGAAGTCAGGCTTGGGTCGATCGCAGCAACTGAAGCTTCGAAACGAACCTGGTCATTGCCCTTGCCAGTGCAACCGTGAGCAACGCTGTTTGCGCCAAGCTTTTGAGCGGTTAGTGCAAGGTGTTTGGCGATGACTGGACGTGAAAGTGCTGAAACTAGTGGGTAGCGCTTCTGATAAAGCGCGTTGGCCTTAAGTGCTGGCATGAGGTAGTCGGTTGCAAACTCTTCTTTTGCGTCGATAACCACTGACTCAACGGCGCCACAGTCGAGCGCGCGCTGACGGATGTCATCCATGTTTTCGCCGCCCTGACCGACGTCGATTGCCATGGCAACAACCTCTTTGCCGGTTGCGTCTTTCAACCAACCGATGCCAACAGAGGTGTCGAGACCACCTGAATAAGCGAGTACGACGCGTTCGGCCATGATGCTCCTTTTAATTGCAGCGCTGAGAATTCAGCTAATGATTTAGGTCAATCTTACTTTTGGTTTGAGGGTAGGGGTTTTGCAGCCCGAAATTATTGGTTTTCAGCAAGCCAAACCATGAGTGCTTTTTGCGCGTGCAGGCGGTTCTCGGCTTCATCCCAAATCACAGACCTAGGCCCGTCAATAACATCGGCACTGACTTCATAGCCCCGATAGGCAGGCAGACAGTGCATGAAAATGGCGTCTGGCTTAGCCGCGTTGAACATCTCCTGGTCAATGGTGAAACCGGCAAAGTCGCGGATGCGCTGCTCTTTTTCGGCTTCTACCCCAAGGCCGTCTCGCAACCCGTGGACCAGGCGCTGGCCGCCCCGGTGCCCGCCGCCGCGGACACGGACGCCGTGAAGGCCGCTGGGGGTGGCTCGTGAAGCCCCACAAGCCCGGCCACGTCGGCGTCGATCTCGTACTGGCGGTCGAGCGCGGAATGAGCCCGTTGCACGTCGAGCGGCAGGTCGGTCCGGCGGGCAACCGCTATCGGCACATAGACTGCCGTTCGCTCGCCGTCGGTGACGGTGATGCAGTTCGCCTCGCAGTACCAGCCCGCCTCGGTATAGGCGGGAACGATCCGCAAGCTGCTGCCGTCCAGCTTGTCGCAGCGGGGTATCTGATCTTCCTCGATAGCGGCCATCTGGCCCT
>CALDKR010000099.1 GCA_937898095.1 uncultured Rhodoluna sp. | reverse complement strand
CTTCGGCGCGAGGCCCGAGAGCGTAGGCTGGTAGCACGACTCAAGAACCTTAGTTATCAAGAAAGCAGGCTGAAATGAGACCGCAGGGCTGGGAATGGATCATCATCCTGGTAATCGTTGTGTTGCTGTGGGGCTCGACCAAGTTGCCTGGTGCCGCCAAGGGCATCGCTCAGTCGATCAAGGTTTTCAAGAAGGAACTTTCCGACGACAAGAAGCCTGCCGACAAGGATTCCAAGGAAAAGGCCGACAAGCCTTCCGAAGACTAATCGCTGAACTCCACGGCGTTTCCACCAACCACCATGGCTAGGCGTAAGAATCCCGGAGCCCAGATGAGCCTGGGCGGTCATCTCAAAGAGTTTCGCAATCGATTCTTTTGGGCTGCCCTCTTCATCATCGCCGGGTCTGTGGTGGGTTGGTACCTATTCGAGCCAGTCTTCAATGCGCTGCAACAACCGATTCTGGACGTGGCTAAAGACTCTCACATCAACGCCAGTGTGAACTTCGGCACTATCGGTGGAGCCTTTGACCTCCGACTACAAATCTCCGCTGCCCTCGGTGTGGTGATTGCCAGCCCGTTCTGGCTTTACCAACTCTGGGCATTCATCGTTCCCGCACTGCAGCGACGAGAAAAGCTCTACACCGTGGCGTTCCTTGCGGTCGCCATCCCGCTATTTCTCGGTGGCTGTGCCATGGCCTGGTACGCACTGCCTAACTTCGTACACACTCTGCTGTCGATGACACCGAGCGGTAGCGCCAACCTCATCAATGCCAACGAATACATTCTTTTCACGATTCGCATCCTGCTGGTCTTTGGTCTGGCGTTCGTTCTGCCGGTGGTCTTGGTCATGTTGAATTTTGCAAACCTAATAACCGCAAAAAGCATCCTTAAGTCGTGGCGCCTTGCCGTCTTCGTGATCGCAGTTATTGCCGCGTTGGCGACCCCAACCGCAGACCCCATGTCAATGTTCTTGGTAATGGTGCCTCTGGTTGCGCTCTATTTCGCCGCTGCTGCGGTTACCTACTTCAACGACAAACGCCGGGACCGCCGCTTAGCCAAGCAGGTTGAGCAGTACGAAACTCCAATTGATGCACAGCAGGCGAGCTACGGCGATTCAACAGTTGACTCTAATGACTGAGGAGTTACTTAGCCCTGCCGAACGTTTTGCCCGAGCCAAAGCCAATAAGGTTGACCCCTCTATCGAGAGCTTTGCGAAACTGCTCAAGTTTCCGATGGACGATTTTCAGGTTCAAGCTTGCCGTTCGCTAGCGCAAGGCAAAGGCGTTCTCGTCGCCGCACCAACCGGAGCCGGCAAAACAATCGTCGGTGAATTCGCAATTCATCTTGCAATCGAGCAAGACCTCAAGGTTTTTTACACAACTCCAATCAAGGCGCTCAGCAATCAAAAATACGCAGAGATGGTCAAGAGATATGGTCCAGAGCGAGTCGGCCTGCTCACCGGCGACACCAACCAAAACTCTGATGCGCAGATTGTGGTCATGACCACCGAGGTGCTCAGAAACATGATTTATGCAAACTCAAACAATTTGATCAGTTTGGGCTATGTGGTCATGGATGAAGTGCACTACCTTGCTGATCGATTCAGGGGGGCGGTATGGGAAGAAGTAATTCTTCACCTGCCTAAAGACGTGAAGATTGTTTCGCTTAGCGCTACCGTTTCAAACGCCGAAGAATTTGGCGCCTGGCTTGATGAGGTTCGCGGTGATACCGAAATCATCGTTTCTGAAATTCGCCCAGTTCCGCTGAACCAGCATGTTCTTTTTAAAGATGAGTTGCTGCCGCTGTTTGAAGAACAGGGCAAAAACCAAGTAGTGAACAGTGAACTGACCCAAAAACATCAACGCAAGCTGGGTCAGCCCAGCCATCGCAGCGTAAATTCAAAAGGGAAACGCTATGGCGGGCGCCCGGAATTGGCGCGAATTGAACGACTCAGCAAGCCAGAAATTATCGATATTCTCGAAGACGAAGACATGCTTCCGGCTATCTTCTTTATCTTCTCTCGAGCCGGTTGCGATGCAGCTGTTAAGGCTTGCCAACACCAAAGCATTCGCCTGACCACGACCGAAGAAAAACAAGAAATTCGCCGAATCGTCGAAGAAAAAACCCACAGCATCGCCGATGAAGATTTGGCAACATTGGGCTATTTCGATTGGCTAGCGGGCCTAGAGCGCGGCGTTGCAGCGCACCACGCCGGAATGCTTCCGGCGTTCAAAGAAGTGGTTGAAGAGCTGTTTTTGCGCAAGCTGGTCAAGGTAGTTTTCGCCACCGAGACTCTGGCCCTCGGAATCAACATGCCGGCCCGCACTGTGGTGCTAGAGCGCCTCGACAAATTCAACGGCGAAGGCCGAGTGCAGATCACACCTGGTGAATATACTCAGCTGACTGGTCGCGCTGGCCGACGCGGAATCGACACCCAAGGGCACTCAGCAATCCAGTGGGGGGCTCAATTAGATCCAAATAACGTTGCCGGCCTCGCCAGCAAACGCACCTATCCACTCATTAGCCCGTTCAGGCCGACATACAACATGGCAGTGAATCTGATTGAAGCATTTGGGCGCGAGCGCGCACGCGAGGTTCTAGAAACATCTTTCGCTCAATTTCAAGCTGACCGCTCAGTGGTCGGCTTGGCTCGCGGAATTCGTGAAAAACAGGTTTCACTCGACGGCTATGCAAAAGCCATGGAGTGCCACCAGGGTGATTTTTCGAGCTACGCCGAGATTCGGCGCGAAATCAGCGATTTAGAGCGCGCGCTCTCAGCAGGTCGCGTGAGAGCCGAACGCGGCAAAGACATTAGGCAGTCGAAGGGTCGTCACGCGCAAGAACAGCGCCTGCTGCAGCTCAAAAAAGACATGAAGCACCACCCGTGCCACTCATGCAATGAGCGCGAGGCTCACGCCCGATGGGGCGAGCGTTGGTTCAAGCTTTCGCGCGAGCTCGACGCCGTGTTTAGCCAGATTGAGGGCCGCACAAATCAGGTGGCGAAGACCTTTGATCGCATCTGCGACCTGCTCGAAGACCTAAATTACATTCGAAACGTTGATGGTGACTACGAAGTTCTAGATGGCGGTCGTGCACTTGCGCGCATCTATGGTGAGCGTGACCTGTTGGTGGCCGAATGCCTGCGCGACGGCCTGTGGAATCAACTAGATGCCCCTTCGCTTGCTGCAATGGCTGCAGCTTTGGTTTACGAGAGCCGACGAGACGATGAAAACTTCGAGCCGCGAATGCCCAAAGGAAACTTTCGTGAGGTCTTCGAGGCCACCGAAGATATTTGGCACAATCTTGAAGACTTAGCTCGCCGACACAAGCTGCGCCAAACGGCACCGATAGACATGAGCTTGGCTCAGCCGATTTATCGCTGGGCCTCGGGTGCCAAATTAGACACGGTGCTCGACAGTGCAGATTTGCTAGCCGGTGACTTTATTCGCTGGGCCAAGCAAATTATTGACCTGCTCGATCAAATCGCCCAGAGCGACAATCCAGAAATCGCCGACACGGCCCGCAACGCAGTCGACAAAGTCAAGCGCGGCATCGTTGCATACTCGTTCTATGGCTAGGTCAATCAGCCCCAGGTCTAACTGGATTATTCGAATCACTCTTGCAATTGCCGGTGGTTTCGCATCAAGTTTGGCAATGCCTCGCGAAGGCATTTGGCCGTTAGCTTTTGTATCGGTTGCCGCGCTCGTTCTGTCTGTAAAGGGCTTATCGCTAAGAGCAGCTTCTGCACTGGGTCTGATTGGCGGTTTGAGTTTTTATCTAAGCCAGATCGAGTGGCTGTCGCTATATCTGGGGCCGGTCCCTTGGCTGGCGCTATCGATTCTTGAGGCGCTAATTTTTGCAATTGGCATGGGTGCCATTGCTGCTGTCTGGGCAATGATTGAGCATCAAATCGGCGCTGGTGCAATCGCAAAAATAGTTGCTGCACTTTCAATAGCCTCAATTTGGACTGCCCGCGAATGGGTTTCAATCAGCCTGCCTTACGGCGGTTTTCCCTGGTCACGACTGGTTCAAACGCAGAGCGAATCACCCTTAGCCAACTGGGTTAGCCTGATTGGCTTTTCGGGTTTATCTTTCATCGTCGCTCTGATTGGCATTTTGGCAGCCATGATTCTGACCGACCTGAGCAAAACCGATTTGCCGCACTTCTCAGACAGATTCAAGTCGCTTAAATTTAGGTCAATCGCAATCGGCCTCATCGCTCTTTTATTCGCTTTGCCGAGCCTGGTCCTCAAGCCCTCAATCGAATCTGAAGGCGGATCTCTAACCGTGGCCGCCGTGCAGGGCAATGCAAACGCCGGATTATTCGCTAATCCGGTGCGTGGCAGCATCTTGAAAAACCACATCGAGGCAACCAAGCTGATTGCCAAAAACCCTCTCGCCGACAAAGTCGAGGTTGTGGTCTGGCCCGAAAATGCATCCGACCTAAGCCCATTTCTAGACGCCAAAGCCGACCATCAAATTCGCAGCCTGACCGACCAGCTAGGCGTGCCGCTGGTTTTTGGTGCAATTACCGTTCGAGGTGAGTCGATCTATAACTCCTCAATCTTTTGGCAACCAAACAAGGGCCCAACCGACTGGTATGACAAGAAGCGCCCAGTGCCATTTGCCGAGTATGTTCCGGATCGCGACTTTTGGTATCAACTAGCGCCAGATCTAATTGGCCTTATTTCGCGTGGATACACCTTCGGCGAGCGCGACGGAATTTTTGAGCTCGGCCAGAAGAAATTGGGCACCTTGATTTGCTTTGAAATTGCAATCGATGACATCGGTCGCGAGTTGGTCAACAGTGGTGCCCAGGTCATAATTTCACAAACTAACAATGCTGACTTTGGGCGAAGCGATGAGACTTATCAACAGGCTGCACTTGCAAAACTACGCGCTATCGAGACTGGTCGTACGGTAGTAAACGTGTCTACTGTTGGAGTTACCGCAATCTATTTGCCAAACGGGCAGGTTGCGGCCCAATTGCCAACATTTGAACCCGGTGCGCTAGTGAAAACCGTGCCACTTAGAAATTCAAAAACAATGGCAACTATGTTTGCAGCTCCTCTAGAACTAGCCAATAACTTCATTGCGTTGGCCTTAGTTGCAGCGGCATTGGTCGGGCAATGGCGCAAACGAAACCTAGCGAAGTCACAGACATGAAACCGCTAATTATCATTCCGACCTACAACGAGATCGCCAATCTCGAATTAGTGATTGATCAAATCACCGAACTGATTAGTGGTTCGATTCACAACTCGCCCGAATCAAAACTCTCAGTTCTCATCGTCGACGACAACAGCCCCGATGGCACCGGCCAACTAGCCGACCGACTCGCCAAGTCGCACTCATGGCTGCAGGTTATGCATCGCAAGCAAAAAAATGGGTTGGGTGGCGCCTATCTGGCGGCGTTCGAATGGGCGCTGAGGGGTGATTTCACTCACTTGGTCGAGATGGATGCCGATGGCAGCCACCGAATTGATGACCTGCCTGCATTGCTGGCGGCCGCTCAAATCGCAGATCTTGCAATTGGCTCACGCTGGGTTAACGGGGGAGAAGTGCAAAACTGGCCCCTATATCGCAAAGCCATTTCAAGATTTGGCAATACCTATGCGAAATTCATGCTCAGAAGTCGAATCTCAGACATGACCGCTGGTTTCAGAATTTTTGATGCTGAACTTCTAAGAAAAATGAACCTCGACGGAATCGCGGCGCACGGATACGGATTCCAAGTGGAGATGGCATGGCGTGCCGAAAAACTCGGCGCCAAAATTGTTGAGGTGCCAATTACTTTCGTGGAGCGAACCGTTGGCCGCTCAAAAATGACTTACGGAATCGTTGCCGAAGCTCTGTTTCTAGTCACCCTTTGGGGGTTGAAGTCTTACAGGTCTGCTTGGCCGCCAGCTCGGCGAGCGCGAATGTAGTCAAGGCGCTCCTGCAAAATTTCTTCAAGTTCGTCGCGAGTGCGACGCTCAAGAAGCATCTCCCAGTGTGAGCGTGGGGTCTTGTCTTCGCCCGCGTCTAGAACAACCTTCTGGCCATCTTTCATCAAGATTGCCTCTGAGTCACACTGGCGACACTGCCAGGTCTGCGGAATTTCAGCTTCTGCTGCGAAGACTAGCGAGGTCTCGTGGCCCTTTGGGCACTGAAAGTTAAAGGTTGCTCGCGCTGAATAGTTGACACCGCGTTCGCTCTCAAGGCTCTGTGATCCGAGGCGCATTCCTCGCATGGTCTGTTGTGACATTGTTTCCTCCTGAGAACTGAAGCTGCGAAAGCTAAACCTAGCTTTCAGGTAGGACAACTAAACGAGCGCCCTCAATCATCCCGTTTCGTGCGCTTAACAGCAAACTCTCAGGACAGCGAGTCGGAAATCTGACGAGCTAGATCTGCGCGATCGGTGACCAGACCATCGGCACCCATCAGAATCAACTCGCTCATTTCTTCGGCTGAATTGATGGTCCAAAAGTGCACTTCAAGCCCGTGTTTTTGAGCACGCTCGATAAACGAAGGTTTGGCAAAGCGCAAAAAAGCAACTTTGGTCGGCAGCTGCAGCGCTGAAACAGGCTTGGCAATAAGGCCGAACAGGCGGTCGAATCGAATTTGGTGCGCCAAAAATAGCCAAATAACGCGGATGCTGCCAGCTGATGATGCAACCGCACCATCGATTTGCTCGCTCGCTGACTTGCGCCTCGCCTCTGAGAAGCTAGCCACCAACACTCGATTCTGAGCGCCAAGCTGATTTATCACTGCAACGGCAGGGGAGATCGCTCCGGCAACCTTAAAGTCAAGGTTGAACCTTGCCTCAGGCAGCTCGATCAAGGCTTGTTCAAGGGTTGGAATTTTGCCCCCGCCGGGCATTGAAATTTGCTCAAGCTGA
>CALDKR010000098.1 GCA_937898095.1 uncultured Rhodoluna sp. | reverse complement strand
AAACGCAAAGCTTTTTAGTCTTCACGAGCACAACGAGCTCGAGCGCATCGAGCAAATTTTAGAGATTGCACAAACCGAAGACGTGGTGGTTGTCAGCGATGCCGGCATGCCAACAGTCAGTGATCCCGGTTTTGCACTTGTGAGGGCTGCAGTGCAGGCGGGTCTTGCGGTCACCGTTATTCCCGGGCCATCTGCGGTTTTGGCGGCTCTTTCGGTGTCTGGTTTGGCAACCGATCGATTCACATTCGAGGGTTTTCTGCCACGCAAGGGTTCTGAGCGTCGCAAGGTTTTCAAAGCGCTGGCCAGCGAGTCTCGCACAATGATCTTTTTCGAATCGCCACATCGCATTCTAGAAAGCCTCGAAGATGCCGCGACGGTATTCGGAGGCGAGCGTCTCGCGACTGTTTCGCGCGAACTGACTAAAAAGTTTGAACACACAGAGCGTGGATCGTTGGCCGATCTAATTGATTGGGCAAAAGGTGAACCCAAGGGTGAAATGGTCCTCGTTATCTCAGGTGCTGAACCCGTCGAGGCGCATGCCGGCGATGTTGTTGCCCTTGTGAATCAATTGGTCGAGGCTGGCGAAAAATTGAAACCTGCAGTGGCTTCAATTGCAGAATTTCACAACGTCAGCAAAAGCGAGCTTTATCAGCTTGTTCTCGACAGCCGCAAAGCTTAATTGCTCAGCCAGATTGGCCTGTTTGGTTAGTTAAGATAGAGACCATGTCTGCTTCGCAAAATAAGTCGTTCTATGTAACGACCCCCATCTTTTATGTAAACGATGCCCCTCATATTGGGCATGCTTACACCGAGGTTGCAGCAGATGTGTTGGCTCGTTGGCACCGTCAACGTGGCGAGAATTCATTTTTGTTGACCGGAACTGATGAGCACGGCGAAAAGATTCTTCGCACCGCGGCTGCAAACAACACCACCGCCCAAGCTTGGGCCGACAAGTTGGTTGAAGAGGCTTGGCTGCCGCTGCTCGAGACCATCGATATCGACAACCAAGACTTCATCAGAACCACTGAGCCACGTCACGAAAAAAACGTTCAGGTTTTTTTGCAGAAGCTGTATGACACCGGATTCATTTATCGCGGTGAATTTGAAGGAAATTACTGTGTTGGCTGCGAAGAGTATAAAACTGAAGCAGATCTAATCGATGGCGCCGGAGATTTCGCCGGACAGTCAGTCTGCGCAATTCACTCAAAGCCTGTAGAGCGTTTGGCAGAAACCAACTATTTCTTCAAGTTGAGCGACTACACCCAGCCGTTGCTTGATTTCTATGCTGCAAATCCAAAGTTCATCCAGCCAGAATCGGCTCGCAATGAAGTGGTCTCATTTGTTCGCCGCGGGCTAACAGACCTGTCAATCTCGCGCTCGAAAGATAAGTTCGACTGGGGAATCGACATTCCTTGGGACAACAGTCACATCACCTATGTTTGGTTCGATGCGCTACTGAACTACATCACCGCGATTGGTTTTGGCGAAGAAGACGCCGAGTCAAAAGCCAAGTTCGAATCTCTATGGCCAGCAACCGTGCAAATCGTCGGAAAAGACATTCTGCGCTTTCACGCAGTTATTTGGCCTGCGATGCTTTTGGCGGCCGGCATGCAGCCAGCAAACCAAGTTTTCGGACACGGTTGGCTTTTGGTTGGTGGCGAAAAAATGTCCAAGTCAAAGCTCACCGGAATCGCACCTTCACAAATCACCGACACCTTCGGATCAGACGCATTCCGCTACTACTTCATGAAGGCGATCACATTTGGTCAAGACGGGTCTTTCTCATGGGAGGATCTTTCAGCCCGTTATCAGGCCGAGTTGGCCAACGGCTTTGGCAACCTAGCCTCACGAGCAATTGCAATGATCCATCGCTACTTCGATGGTGTTTTGCCTGCCGCATCTGACTTGGCCGATGCAGACCGTCAAGTTATTGCGGTTGCCGAGGCTGCAGTTAAAAACGCAGATGCCGCCATTGATGAAATTGCTATTCAGGATGCACTGAGCGCCGTTTGGACTCTGGTTGATGAGCTCAACAACTACATCACCGTGCAAGAGCCTTGGGTTCTAGCTAAAGACGACTCGAACCGCGCGCGCCTCGGCACCGTGTTGAATACAACAGCTGAAGGCCTTCGCGTCTTGGCAACGCTGCTTGCACCGGTCACTCCGAAGGCAACCGAAAAGCTTTGGAGCGCACTAACCGCGGGCACCATTGGCTCACTGTCCGAGCAAAAGCTTTCAAACGCTGCGGTCTGGGGTCAACTCAAAGTCGGCAGCCAGCTAGCTGCGCTCGAGGCACTGTTCCCTCGCATCGAATCTGACACCGAATCGAAATAGCGTTGACTGAAGAGACATTCGTTCGCAAAGCCTCTGACGTCGACGAGCGAAAGTCGAAGGGTGGGGTTGATTTTCCGCCACTGCCTGAGCCACTTGAGGTCGCAATCTATGACAATCACACGCACCTTGAGTTTCAGTTCGTCGATGAACTAGAGCCAATGTCGGTTGGCGAACATCTCGACAAAGCTCAATCAGTTGGCATCAAATCGGTCGTGCAGGTCGGCGTGACGCTTGAGAGCTCGAAATGGTCTGCAGGTCTTGCAGCAAGAGAATCACGAGTTCTGGCTGCTGTTGCAATTCATCCGAATGAAGCGCCACTTTATGAAAACAACGCGGCACTTGATTCTGCAATCGCCGAAATTGCCGAGTTAGCCACTCAGCCTCGTGTGCGTGCAATCGGTGAAACCGGGCTTGATTTCTTCAGAACCGAGGGTGAGCAGAGCATTCAACTGCAGCGTCGGTCATTTGAGCAGCACATTGAGATTGCAAAGCAAAACGACATCGCCTTGATGATTCATGATCGCGACGCTCACGCCGATGTTGTCGAGACGCTAAAGCGCGTTGGTTCACCAGAACGAGTAGTTTTTCACTGCTATTCAGGTGACCTCGAACTTGCCGAGATTTGCGCCGAAAATGGCTGGTACATGTCGTTTGCAGGAAACATCACAATCAAGCGCAACCAACATCTGCGCGACAGTCTGAAATTCGCTCCAAAAGAATTAATCCTGATTGAAACCGACGCTCCGTTTTTGGCTCCAGAGCCATACCGTGGGCGCCCTAACACCTCTTATCTCGTTCCGATCACAGCTAGGTTTATGGCCGAAGTTCGCGAAACTGAAATCAATCAACTCTGCGAGCAATTGGCGCTCAACACCGAGGCGGTGTATGGAACGTGGTAGAACTTCTCGGGGCGGCCGACATTCGTGAGCTTGCGTCAAGGCTTGACGTAACGCCAACTAAAAAGCTGGGCCAAAACTTTGTGACTGACCCCAACACAATTCGCCGAATTGTCGCCTCGGCCAAGCTAGACGGCAGCGAATGCGTGGTTGAAATTGGCCCGGGTCTAGGGTCACTGACCTTAGGCCTGCTCGAGGTTGCCAAGCGGGTAATCGCTGTCGAAATTGACCCGAAAATGGCCGCCGAGCTAGAGTCGACCATCGCCAAGCGAGCGCCCGGCAAAGACTTCGCACTGGTCAAGAATGACGCCCTGAAAGTCACCGAACTACCGGCTGCCCCTGACGCATTAGTCGCCAATTTGCCATACAACATTTCAGTGCCAGTGCTGCTGCATTTTCTTGAGCAGTTCGATTCGATTCAAACCGGCTTGGTTCTGGTTCAAGCTGAAGTCGCTCACCGATTGGCAGCCGCACCCGGCTCGAAAATCTATGGTGTGCCGAGTGCAAAATTAGCCTGGTATGCCGACGCGCGCCTTGCTGGCGATGTGGGGCGTTCAATTTTTTGGCCGGTTCCGAATGTCGACTCGGCATTGGTCTATTTCGCAAAGCGAACCCAGCCACTGGGGTCAGAAGAACTTCGTTTGGCAACTTTTGCGGTTATCGATGCGGCTTTCTCTCAGCGCAGAAAAACACTGCGTCAGGCACTGGCGAACTGGGCCGGATCGCCAGCTGAAGCTGAGGCTGCGATGTTGATTGCGGGCATTGACCCGCAAAAGCGGGGCGAGCAGCTTGGCATTCTCGACTTCGTAGCAATCGCAAAAGCGGGCTTGGGCGTTTCGAAATGATTGTCACTGACTACCGCGACGCTCTCGGTCGCCTCGGGTTGCAGTTTCAGGCAATCATCGGCGCAGAATTAAGTCGCCTAAGGCTTGTCTTGACCGACACCGAATCTTGGAGCCTGAGCGCATCGGTGCGACTGCTTTCAACCAAGCAGGCAAACGAAGTTATTTATGGCTTTGCAGATGGCACTCGAGCATTTTTGACTTTTGTGCAGCTGCCGCAAAATCGCGTGCGAATTCAGCTTCGACACGAAAATATCGAATCGACTAACTTTGACTATCGCGAGTTTTGGTCGAGCCTGTTCGAAACCG
>CALDKR010000097.1 GCA_937898095.1 uncultured Rhodoluna sp. | reverse complement strand
GCATTGTTGCCTCGCTTTCTGAGGGCGTTCCTCATAATCATTCGTATCCGAACGACTTTGACAAATCAACTAAGGCCTGCCTAACGTGTCGCGGTTTAGCCCCCTGCCCGTCGCCCTAATCCAGGCACTCGTGTGAAGATTGACCGGTGAATCTAATGTTCATGACCAATAACGCCGAAGCGACGGTCAAATAATGTGCGGTCGTTTCGTTGTCGCCAAGACTGTCGGCGAGATCATGAACATCTTCGAGGTCGACGAGATTGTTGGCGATCAGCCTGGCATCAGCTACAACGTGGCGCCGACCCACCAGATTTCGATAATCGTCGAACGCCCTGATGAAAAAGCACAGGATGGCTCGCCTATCGGCGATCTGCACCGCGAAATTCACGCGGCTCGTTGGGGTCTTGTTCCTCGCTGGAGCAAAGACGGCCCGGCAAACTCTTCACCTCTGATCAACGGTCGCATCGAGAGCATCTTAGAAAAGCCTTCTTTCAAAGACTCGGTGGTTCGTCGTCGCTGCGTTATTCCGGCGACCGGTTATTACGAGTGGCACGTAGCCGCTGATGGCACCAAGCAGCCGTTCTATATTTCGGCAGGCACCGACGGAATGCTGGCGCTCGCCGGCCTCTATGAGTGGTGGCGCGACCCGAGCAAGGCCGATAACGACCCATCCCGCTGGCTGCTCTCGGCAACCACGCTCACCAAAGACACCGCGCCTGAGCTCGCGCACATTCACGATCGCAATCCGGTTTTGCTGACCCCAGAAACACTGGATGCCTGGCTAGACCCGAACATCGTCGGCGAGCAGAGCCTGCTCGATGCAGTTGCCAGCGAGAGCGACCTAGTGGCCGCCGAGGTCGAGTTCTTCAAAGTCGATTCGGAAGCCATTTTCTGCCTTTAAAGTTAAATGGATTGGGACACCTCCCGCTAGCCTGACAATAGGGTCATAGGCATCATAAGAAGGGTCAAACATAATCACTTCATCTCCCGGATGAACACAGCAATGAATGGCAGCAAACAATGCCTCTGTTGCCC
>CALDKR010000096.1 GCA_937898095.1 uncultured Rhodoluna sp. | reverse complement strand
CGCTCTAACGCTTGGCTCGGGATGGGCCAAGGCGGCCGACTTGATCGGTGAAACCGTTTCGGCGATCGACGCCACCGAGATCCCCGGATTCTCGGCCCCGGTGGTCGAAGGGCACGTGGCGACCATCCGCTCGATCGCCCTCGGCAACGGCAAGCACGCGCTCGTTCTCGGAGCTCGCACCCACTTCTATGAGGGTCACGGAGTTCGCCGCGTGGTTCACGGTGTGCGAACCGCGGCCGCGACCGGCGCGAAGACCATGATTCTGACCAACGGCGCTGGTGGGTTGAAGCCGACCTGGAAGCCGGGCACCCCGGTGCTGATCAGCGACCACATCAACCTGACCGCCGACAGCCCGCTCGAGGGTGCAACCTTCATCGATCTAACCGACCTGTATTCAAAGCGCCTGCGCGAACTGGCCCGCACTGTTGATTCGTCTCTCGACGAAGGTGTTTATGTGCAGTTTCGCGGCCCGCACTATGAGACACCGGCTGAGGTTCAAATGGCCAAAACAATTGGTGGCCACTTGGTTGGAATGTCAACCGCTCTAGAGGCAATCGCCGCTCGAGAAGCCGGCATGGAGATTCTCGGATTCTCGCTGATGACCAACCTTGCCGCTGGCATTCAGACCACACCGTTGAACCACGAAGAGGTTTTGCAAGCGGGTCGTGACGCTGAGGCTCGCATTAGCGCACTGCTTGCTGCAATCATCGCGAAAATCTAAACCATGTCTCTCGATTCGGCGATGCTTGCGGCTCTAGATTGGCTAGCCCAAGACCCTGACCCTGAAACCCGCGAAGAGCTCTCTGTGCTTATTGAGTCTGGCGATGAGGCCGCGCTGCAAGACCGCATGGGCAGTCGACTTGCGTTCGGCACAGCCGGCCTGCGCGGCGAACTTGGGGCTGGCCCGAATCGAATGAACCGAGTTTTGGTGGCTCAGGCCGCTGCTGGTTTAGCCAAATTCTTGCTGGCTAATCGCAGTGCATACACCGATAAAAATGGTGTCTTGAGCGTTGTGGTCGGGTTTGACGGCCGCAAAAACTCGGCGATTTTTGCTCGAAATTCAGCAAGCATATTTGCAGCCCACGGCATCAGAACCATGCTGTTTGATTCAGTAGTGCCAACCCCAGTTTTGGCATTCGCGGGCAAGCACCTGGGCACTTCGGCTGCAGTGATGGTCACCGCGTCTCACAACCCACCGCGCGACAACGGATACAAGGTTTATTTGGGCGGAGCTAATGGCGGTTCGCAGATTGTTTCGCCAGCCGACAAACAAATTGCCGCTCAGATTAGCGATGTCGCCGATTCACTCTCGTTCGATCAAATTCCAAAGAGTGACGAATTTGAAATGGTTGGCGACGACCTACGTCACGCCTACATCGGCGCTGTTGCCGAGCTGGCCCCAGACATCGATGGTGCCGAGCGCATCAAGCTGGTTTACACCGCGATGCACGGCGTTGGTTGGCATGTGCTTAAGCCACTCTTCGAGGCCGTGGGCATTCCTGAGCCAATCACCGTCACCGAGCAGCTTCTGCCAGACGCTGATTTTCCGACGGTTGATTTTCCGAACCCTGAAGAACCAGGGGCCATGGATCTCAGTTTTGCGAAGGCTCGTGAGGTTGACGCCGATCTGATTCTCGCAAACGACCCAGATGCCGACCGATTGGCGGTTGCGATTCGCGACTCAAGCGCCGAAGGGGTTGGCTATCGCAGATTGACCGGTGACGAACTGGGGTTGATTTTAGGTGACGAAATGGCTCGCCGAGCAAAGGCAGCTGGCGTGACTGGCACCCTGGCCTGCTCAATTGTTTCAAGCTCTGCCCTGGGCAAAGTTGCCGCTCACTATGGATTGAACTATGCCGAGACCCTAACCGGCTTCAAATACATCGCCAAGGTTCCGAACCTGATTTTCGGCTATGAAGAAGCGCTTGGATACTGCGTGGCGCCAAATGTGATTCCTGACAAAGATGGAATTTCGGCTGCGCTGATTTTTGCTGACCTCGCCGCCAGACTCGCCAATGAGGGCAAAACCGTGGCCGATCACCTGGCAATTTTGGGTGAGCGATATGGTCATTTTGCTACTGGCCAAATCAGCATCCGGGTTTCAGATTTGTCGATAATCAGCAACATCATGCAAAAGTTGCGAATTTCAACCCCGACTCAAATCGCTGGTGTGAGCGCAGCCTTCACCGACTTGTCACACGGGTCTGCAAATTTGGCACCGACTGACGGCGTGAGATTTGATTTGGCTGATGGTCGCCGAGCAATTATTCGCCCATCAGGAACCGAGCCGAAATTGAAGTGTTATTTGCAGGCGATTGGTGATTCGAAGGCGGCCGCTGCTGCTGCGCTAGCCGAACTAGAGCAAAGCTTTAGAGAGCTTCTCTGAGATTTCTTCGAGGTCAAAAAAGTGCTCGATGGCAATGACTTCAGATGGCAAACCCTCGAGTTGACCGATTAGATCAGGCGTAGTCAAAATAATTTGCGCGTCTCGCGAAACCTGAGCGGTCTTCACGTCGGTCGCTTCAACTGTTGCTTCAAGGTCTAGCTGACGAAGCACCTTTTCAGCATTCATTTTTAGCAAAACAGACGTGCCGATGCCCATTCCACACACGGCAATAATTTTCATATTTCCATTGTGTCAGGCGCTAGCTGAGTGCTTCTCGAATATCCTCGGGTTGCACTGCATTTAACATCAAATTCACAAACTTCTCATCTGATAGCGCCTCGGCCAGCTCGCGCATGACCTCGATGTGCGACTCGTGATCAAATGCAGCCAGGCCAATCACAATTCTCACCGGGTCATTAGCTTCGTTGCCGAAGACCACTGGCCAAGCGAGAGTAACTATCGATAGTCCAGTTTCAATAACGGCTGGTGATGGGCGAGCGTGAGCCAATGCGATTCCGGGGCAATCACTATGTATGGGCCGTGTTCTTCGACGGCCTCGACCATTTGACTGACGTATTCAGGGGTCACTCGCCCACTGGCCACCAAAAGATCACCAGCCATTTCGATGGCGTGATTGCGATCTAGTGGAACGGCTCCGACTCTAATTGAGTGTGAGCCAAGGCTCTGCTCGAGCGCGGCAAGCATGTTAGCCGGCAGCCTCGGCGAAGCCCTCGCTGATCATTTCGATCAGTTCTTCGCGGTCGTCAATAGCCTGAAAACTGCCTTCGGCTGCGTTGATCATGAACTGCTCGATGTCTTCGAGCCCATAGCCAAATGTCTCGGATAGCAGTTCAAGCTCTTTGCTCAGTGAGGTGTTTGACATCAATCGGTTGTCAGTGTTGACGGTGACCTTGAAGCCAAGGTCATAAAACACATCGAATGGGTGGTCGGCCATTGCGTTGCCAAGCATTTCGATGGCGCCAGTCTGAAGGTTTGACGAAGGCGAAAGCTCAAGCACGATTCCGCGGTCGTGCACCCACTCGGCAACTGGGCCGAGAATCACGCGGTCGACACCATCTTCGGTGCCTGAATACAGAATGTCTTCGATTAGGCGAACGCCATGACCGAGGCGCAATGCGCGCCCCGAAACAATTGCGTCTTTAATACTTTCAATGCCGTCGGCTTCACCGGCGTGCACTGTGCAAGGGAACAGCTCGCTAGCTAGATAGTCGAATGCAACTTTGTGACGACTTGGCAAAAAGCCCGCTTCGGCACCAGCGATGTCGAAACCGACAACGCCATCGTGACGGTGACGAACTGCAAGTTCTGCAATTTCAAGACCACGGTCTGCGTGGCGCATCGCAGTTACCAACTGACCGGTGCGAATGAATCCGCCGTTGTTTTCAACGTCTTCCATGCCCTGCTCAAGACCGTCTTGCACTGCCTCGACCACCTCGTCAAGGGTCAGACCGCGCTGCAGGTGCTGCTCTGGTGCCCAGCGAACCTCGCCATAGATCACGCCGTCAGCGGCAAGATCGTGCACGAATTCGCGAGCCACGCGCTGCAAACCATCGCGGGTTTGCATCACAGCTGTGGTCACATCAAAAGTCTTGAGATAGTCAACTAAAGAACCCGAGTCAGCTGACTCGGCGAACCAGTTCTTTAGCTCGCCCGCTTTGTTGGCAGGCAGTTCTAGCCCAATTGCATCTGCCAATTCGATAATGGTCTGCGGGCGCAGGCCACCGTCAAGGTGATCGTGCAGCGAGATTTTCGGCAGCGACTTGAAGTCAATGCGGGCCATGGGGGTTCCTATCCGTTGATGCGGTCAAGCACGATGCTTCGTGCCGAAGTTTGAGGCTGTGCCGCAGCATCAATGATAAATGCGGCTTCGGCTGATTCGATTGCTCGCGCAAAACGGCTTGGTTCATCGGTTAGCAGAGTCATCAGAGGTGCACCTGCGGTCACAACATCGCCACGTTGCGCATGCAGAATCACACCAGCGCCAAATTGAACCGCGTCTTCTTTGCGCTCTCGACCAGCACCAAGTCGCCATGAGGCAATTCCAACGCCCAGGGCATCAAGCTCAGTCAGCACACCGCTGCTTGGCGCAGTTATTACGTGTGATTCTTTTGCAACCGCGAGCTTTGCATCTGGGTCGCCGCCCTGAGCTGAAATCATCTGACGCCATTTATCCATGGCGCGGCCATCTTTCAGCGCGGCCTCGACATCGGCATCGGGCTGGCCAGCTAGGCGAAGCATTTCGCGAGCCAGTTCGACGGTGATTTCAACCACGTCGCGTGGGCCGCCACCAGCAAGAACTTCAACCGACTCTTCAACCTCGAGTGCGTTTCCGATTTTGAGACCAAGCGGAGTCGACATGTCAGTCAGCAGCGCACTGGTTTTGACACCGGCATCTTGGCCAAGCTGCACCAGAGTGGCTGCGAGTTCTTTTGCGCGGTCTAGGTTCTTCATGAATGCGCCGCTGCCGACTTTGACATCGAGCACCAGCGAGGCTGTGCCTTCGGCAATCTTTTTGCTCATGATCGAGCTGGCAATTAGCGGGATGGACTCAACCGTGCCAGTTGCGTCACGCAGCGCATACAGTTTTTTGTCAGCTGGCGCGAGGCCTGACCCAGCGGCACAGATGACTGCACCGACTTCAGCTAGTTGGCGGTGCATTTCGTCGTTAGTCAGGTTTGCTCGCCAGCCAGGAATGGCCTCAAGTTTGTCTAGTGTTCCGCCGGTGTGGCCAAGGCCGCGGCCAGATAGCTGCGGCACAGCAACACCAAAGGCGGCAACCAAAGGCGCCAGCGGAAGAGTGATTTTGTCGCCGACACCACCGGTTGAATGCTTATCGGTGGTGACTTTTGGCAGACTGTCGAAGTTGAGTCGCTCACCAGAAGCGATCATCGCCATGGTTAGGTCTTTGATTTCGCGACGGTTCATTCCGTTTAGCAAAATTGCCATCGCCATGGCTGACATTTGATAGTCGGCCACTGATCCGTTGGTGTAATTCTCAATTAGCCAGTTGATGCCCTCGGTTGAAAGCTCGCCTTTTTCACGCTTTTGCATGATGAGCTCAATGGCGGTGAAGTTAGACATTATTTTCTTTCGATTAGGTCTCGTGGGCTAAATGCGTCTGGCAAAACCTCTTCGATGGTCTTCACGCCTGAGACGGTCTCTAGAAGCATTCCGACCTCGGCGTGCTCCATCAACAGCTGTCGGCAGCGGCCGCAAGGCATCAGGGTTTGCCCCTGGGCATCAACGCAGCTAAAAGCAACGAGCTTGCCGCCACCGGTGCGAAACAGGTCGCTAACCAATGAACATTCGGCGCAGAGAGCTAGGCCATACGATGCGTTTTCGACGTTGCAGCCAGACACAATTCGGCCGTCATCGGTCAAAGCAGCAGCGCCCACTGCGAATTTTGAATAGGGCGAATACGAATTCTTCATCGCCTGAATGGCGGCTTCGCGAAGTTCGGCCCAATTAATTTCGGTCATGATTTAACCCTTCTCATAAGGCACGCCATCGGCTGCCGGAGCACGCACCTTGCCTGCAAAACCAGCCACGGCAATCAGAGTCACCAGATAAGGAACCATGGTGATGAAATCAACTGGAATGCCCGGGTTCACCTGGTTAGCCCAGATTCGCAAGATGATTGCAAAACCAAATAGCAGCGCCGAAATCGACACATAGATTGGCTGCCAGCGGCCCAAGATAACAACTGCCAATGCGATGAAGCCCTGGCCGCCGGTCATTTCGCGACCAAAGGCACCAACGTTACCGATCGTGATGGCGGCGCCGCCAAGGCCAGCGATGGCACCGCCGATGGTGACCCACCAAAAACGCGTGCGCGCCACATTAATGCCCACGGTGTCGGCTGCAAGTGGGTGCTCGCCAACTGAACGAGCGCGAAGGCCCAAGCGAGTGCGGAACAGCATGAACCAGATCGCCGGCACGATCAAATAGGTCAAATAAACGATGATGCTGCGGTTAAAGAAAGCATCGCCAACGATTGGCAATTGGCTCAAAAACGGAATCGCAATTTTGTTGAAAGTGCCCGGAAAATTCAGATCGGCTTGATTCTCAGAGAGCACCTGAGAATACAAAAAGTTGGTCACGCCAATAACAAGCACATTCAGCAAAACTCCAATGATGACCTGGTCGACCAAATATTTCACGGCAAGCGAAGCCAGCACCATTGAGAGAATCGCAGCGGTGATCATCGCGGTGATAAGTCCGATCCAGAGGCTTCCGGTGATTGATCCGATGACTGAGGCCATGAATGCGCCGGTCAGCAACTGGCCCTCAATTGCGATGTTGACAACGCCAACTCGCTCACTCATGATGCCGCCCATGCCGCCCAAAATAATTGGAATAGCGAGCACCAGCATGTTGCCCAAAATGAACGAAACCGGAACAACGTTTCCGGCGGCAATCCACCCGAGCAAGGCAGTGATCGCGACCAGGGCAAAAACAACGATTAGATATTTCGGCGTGTGGCGCTTGCCGATGCCGAGCGCTAGAGAACTAGCCGCAAGGGCAATCAAGATGAATCCTGACCAGATTCCAAGGTCGCTAGAACGCAAAACGACATCGGGCAATGCGGTCCAAGAGGCGGCGTCTGACAACTGAAATGTCACCGACTGAGAGCTGCCCATAAAACCGAAAACGGTCAAAATAGCTGCCGCAAAGGCGGCCATCGTAATGCCGTTTTTAAGGCTCGGTTTGGATTCAACTGCCGAGAACATGCCTGGTTTGACTTCGACTTTTGACATTATTTGGCCACCTTCTTGCCAAGCTTTGCCGCGAACCACTCTGAAATTGGCTTCTTTTGTGGTGGCTGAGGCAGGTTGAAAAGAGCTCGAATTAGCGGCGGTGCCGCGATGAACATAACTATTAGCGCCTGAACCACATTCAGAATCTCTGGCGCCACGCCAATCACCTGCATTGATGGCCCGCCCGCCTTGAACGCACCAAAGAGCAAGCCGGCAGCCACAACGCCACCAGCGCGCGAGCCGCCAAGAAGCGCCACGGTGATTGCGTCGAAGCCGATGTTCGCGTGAATGCTTGGGGTCAGACCGCCGATCGAACTGAGCCCCTGGTTCGCTGCTGCCAAACCGATAAAAGCGGCTGAGGCAGCCATCGCCCAAATATATGTGCGTTCAACTTGAACACCGGCGGCGCGAGCCGCGCTGCTGTTGTGGCCAACCATTCTGAAGCGATAACCGATAGTCGAACGTTCCATCAGCCACCAGTATGCAAAGGCGGCAGCAACTGCCAAAACCAGCCCCCAGTGCAGGCGATATTGTTCGCCAAAGAGGTTTGGCAACATAGCCGTCTCAGCCGGGGCATCCGACTTAGGGGTTCCGGCGCCGCCTTTTTCAAGCAAAAGTTCAGGTGCACGCAAGAAATAGGTGAACAGGTTAATTGCTACATAGTTGAGCATGATGGTCACGATTACCTCGTGAGCGCCGGTTTTGGCCTTTAAGAAACCGACAACGCCACCCCACGCTGCGGCAAACAAAACAGCAACTGCAATCGCAACAATGATGTGCACATAAGGCGGCATTTCGACTCGCGTGGTGATCCAGGTGACACCAAGCAAACCCATGGCCATTTGACCAACGCCGCCGATGTTAAACAGCCCGACTCTAAAGCCCAGACCAACGCCGAGACCGGCCATGATCAGCGGCGCTGAAAGGCGAAGTGTTTCGGTGATTGGGCGAATTGCAGATGCAAAATCGTTAGCGTGGGTGTTATAAATCGCGCCATTGAACAAGGCACCATAACCGTCGGCGACAACCTTTGCCATTGCGCTTAGCGCGTCGGTTGGTCGAGAACCAAAGTATGCAAATGCGTCAATCACGTCTTGATTGAACGCCACCATAAAAATTGCGCCGACAAAGAATCCGATCAGAACGGCCAGCAGGGTGCGCACCGGCGAGCCCGCCAAAATTTCGCGGGCGACCAGAGACCATCGGTCTTCTGATTTTTTTGACTCGACTGAATCTAAAGAGCTCATGCGGCTTGCCCTCCGTGGTTAGTTTCGGTTGGTTCGGCGATGCCGGCCATCATTTTGCCAAGGGTTTCGCGCGACACCGTTGGGTCGACGATTCCTACAATTTGCCCGCGATACATCACGGCGATGCGGTCTGCTAGAGCCAAAACCTCATCGAGTTCGGTTGAAATCAAAACAACCGCCTTGCCTTGGTCGCGTTCGGCAACAATGCGTTCATGAATGAATTCGATCGAACCAACATCGACGCCTCGCGTTGGCTGAGAAACGATCAGCAGGTTTACCTCGCGGCTTAGCTCGCGAGCAACCACAACTTTTTGCTGGTTTCCGCCAGAGAGTTTTGAGGCGTGAGTTTCGGCAGACTGAGTGCGAACATCAAATTCTTTGATGAGCTCTGCTGAGATTCGATCAAGATTCTTGAAATCGATTGAGATGCCCTTGGCGAACGGCTTGCCATACGAGCCATTGAGCATCAGGTTCTCTGAAATGCTGAAATCACCGACCAAGCCATCTTTTTTGCGGTCTTCAGGCACATAGCCGATGCCGGCCTCAAGTCGCTGACGAACGTTCATGTGATCGATGTATTTGTCGTTTAGGGCGATTGCTCCCCAGCCTTTCACGACTGGGCGAAGGCCAATGATTGCCTCTGCAATTTCGGTCTGGCCATTGCCCTGAACGCCGGCTATTGCAAAAATCTCGCCCGCGTGCACCGTGAATGAAACGCTGTCAACGGCAACTTGCTTGCGATCATCGAGCACCTTGATGCTCTCGACTCGAAGCACATCGTCGCCTGGGTTGGCTGGCTTTTTGTCGACCGCGAGGTCAACTTCGCGACCAACCATCATTGACGCAAGCTCGCCCGCGCTCTGGGTTGGGCTGGCCTCGCCAACAACTTTGCCCTGTCGAATCACCGTGATGGTGTCGGCGACCGCCTGAACCTCACGCAGCTTGTGGGTGATGAAAATAATTGAGGTGCCGGCCTTGGCGAGGTCGCGCATGATGCCCATAAGCTCATCGGTTTCTTGTGGGGTGAGCACCGCGGTTGGTTCGTCAAGAACTAGCACCTTTGCGTCGCGAGCGAGTGCCTTGATAATTTCGACGCGCTGCTGCACACCGACTGGCAGGTCTTCAACAACGGCATCTGGGTCAACATCGAACCCAAATCGCTCAGAGATTTCGCGTACCTTTTTGCGCGCTGACTCAAGATCAAGCACGCCCAAGTTTTTAGTGGGCTCGTTGCCCAGAACCACATTTTCAGCGACTGTGAAAACTGGGATCAGCATAAAGTGCTGGTGAACCATTCCGATTCCGGCAGCCATGGCATCGCCCGGACCCTTGAAGTTCTGAACTTTGTCATCTAGCAGAATCTGGCCCTCATCGGCTTGATACAAGCCATAGAGCACATTCATCAAGGTTGATTTGCCGGCACCGTTTTCGCCGAGAAGGCTGTGGATTTCGCCAGATTTAACGGTGATGTTGATCTGATCGTTGGCAGTTAAAGTGCCGAACCTTTTAGTTATTCCGCGCAACTCGAGTTTCAAAACTCGCACCTACTTCTTTGTGAGATCTTGAACCTAATCTAAACCAAAGGTCGCCGAGATTTTCATCTCGGCGACCCCCGGTTTGGATCAGTTTTTATTACTTAGCTGGGTCGATTGAACCATCGATGATTCCAGCCTTTAGCTCGTCAAGCTTGCTGACGACATCTGCTGAAACCTTGCCCTCAAACTCGTGGAATGGTGCAAGACCGGTTCCGTCGTTTGCCAGGGTGCCCATGTAAGCATCTCCGGTGAATGCATTGCCGGCAGCTAGGTCTTTGATGATCTCAAAGACAGCCTTGGTCATGCGCTTTTCAACTGAGGTTAGAAGTAGCGGAGCGTATTCAGGTGAGTTAAGAGCGCGGTCGCTGTCAACACCAATCATGACTACGTTCTTGGTTGACTCTTTGATTGCTTCGCTCAAAGCACCTAGCTGCTCACCAGCAACAGGCATGATCACGTCAGCGCCGTTCTTGATCTGGCCAGCTGCGATGGTCTTTGAAACTGCTGAGTTCGGAGCGAAGTCACCGATGAAGTCTCCGGCCTTCTTGGCTGGGTCCCAACCTAGAACCTTAACTGCGGTTCCGGTCTCTGCCTCGTACTTCTTTGCACCGTAGTAGAAACCGTTCATGAAGTCAGTAACTGCATCGATCTTCATGCCGCCGTAGGTGCCAACAACCTTGGTGGTTGAGTAAGCAGCAGCTAGGTAACCAGCTAGGTAGCTTGACTCGTTCATCTTGTAGTTGATTGGCTTTAGGTTTGCGTTGCCCTCTGACCATCCGTCGACAGTGACGAAGTTAACAGTTGGGTTAGCCTTTGCTGCCTCGTTGACAGCTGCAACCAAGTTGAATCCAACTGCGATGGTGATGTCACAGTTAGCGTCGATCATGGTCTGAAGGTTTGGAGCAAATGCCTCAGCGGTTGCTGATTCTGCATCTGCGGTCTGAACGCCTAGCTCAACTTTGGCCTGCTTTAGACCGTTGTACACAGACTCGTTGAATGACTTGTCGTTCCAGCTGCCTTCGTCAGAAACGGCACATGCCTTGAAGTCAACTGGGGTTACGGTTGGGTCGCTCTCAGGAGCTGCAGCACAACCGGTTAGGACTAGAGCTGAAGCAGCTAGAACTGCGAAGCCCGAAAGTGCCTTGCGTGAAATCTTGTTCACTTAATTTCCTCTCGTTTGCGGCTCATGGCTTTCATGAACCGAACACCACAAGACTATTCGCGCTTTACAAAATGAATAGCCCCGTAAGCGTTTTAGAGGAAATATTTAACCGAGACGTTACATCTCTGTTCGTTTGCCACTAGAGCACATCACTGTGCCCGGTGGCTTTTAGAGCATCTACCAAACTCTTGACGCGTTGAGCGTGCTCTTTGGTGGTCACCAACAAGGCGTCTGGAGTGTCAACCACAATGATGTCTTCGAGGCCGATCAGTGCAATCAGGCGGTCGGTGTCAGAAACAAGAATTCCGCTGCTCGAATCAGCCAAAACCTTGGCGTTGCCGAGAACGGCTAGGTTGCCTTTTCGACCTTGAGATTGAAGCTCAGCGATTGCCGCAAAATCACCAACGTCGTGCCAACTGAAAGTTGCCGGAACAACAGCAACCAAACCAGCGGCAGCTGCTGGCTCGGCCACTGAATAATCGATGGCGACCTTCTTGAGCTTTGGCCAGATGCGTTCGATGGCCTTCTTGCGATCTTCGGTGTCCCACAGGTCAGCCAATTCGATGATCGACGCGTGAAGCACTGGCTCAGACTTTGCCAGTTGCTCAAGCAACAAATCTGCCGGGGCAATAAACATTCCGGCGTTCCAGAGATAGTCGCCAGACTCAACATATTTGCGAGCGGTGGCGATGTTTGGCTTTTCGACAAACTGCCCAACATGTCGAGCAGTTGGTGCACCTTCAACATCAAGCTCTTCGGTGGCTTTTATGTAACCAAATCCAACCGAAGGCTCGGTTGGCTCAATGCCGATAGTGACAATTTTGCCCGTTGCTGCGACAGCAACTGCTTGCCGAACAGTTTCGCGAAATTCTTCACTTTCGTTGATAACGTGATCGGCTGCAAAAGAACCGATAATTACGTCAGGTTCGCGCTTTCGCAGAATAGCTGCGGCGAGCGCGATAGCTGCGGTTGAGTCTTTCGGTGACAGCTCTAGAACGAGATTTTCAGTCGACAAATCTTCGATCTGCTCGAGCACTGCCGACTTGTGAACTTTTCCGGTGACTACAAGAATGCGGTCTCGACCAGCGATCGGGGCGAGGCGATCCCAGGTGTCTTGAAGCAGTGTCTGACCTGAGCCAGTTAGGTCATGCAAAAACTTTGGTGCCGAGGCTCTTGAAAGTGGCCAGAGTCTTGAGCCGATTCCTCCGGCCGGAATGATGCTGAAGAAGCGATCGATTGGTTCGCGAAGGTCTTTCGCTGGCGTTGTGCTCATAGTAAGAAAACACTAGCCGAACACTCATTTTTGGGAATCTTAGACACCAACCAAGGCTTAGGATTGAAGAGGCTTCAATGACGTGGTCATGAGGTCTAGCAATTGCCGATCGAGGAGGATCTTCGTGCCATCAATGCCAGCGGGCACTCTATACCGCGGAAAATTCGGAATGTGGTCTTGGGTATTACACCGCATCACCGGAGTTGCAATCTTTTTCTTCTTACTAGTTCACGTTCTTGACACGTCGCTAGTGCGCCTTTCTCCTGAGGCTTACAACGCCGTCATCGGCACCTACAAAACCCCGCTAATCGGTCTTGGTGAACTTGGCCTCGTGGCAGCTATTCTGTTCCACGCACTAAACGGCATCCGAGTTATTTTGATCGACTTCTGGCGCAAGGGTGCCAAATATCAGAACCAAATGTTCTGGGCGGTCATCATTGTTGCCCTTGTTCTTTTCTTGGGCTTCGCCCCTCGTCACTTGATGCACGTATTCGGATAATCGGGGAGTTCTAAATGTCTGTAATTATCGAATCACCACGCAGCCCACGCAGTCGCAAGGGTGCCAACTGGGAGAAATACGGCTGGATGTATATGCGTGCATCTGGCGCACTTCTAGTCATCTTGATTTTTGGCCACCTTTTCACCAACCTTTGGGCTGGCGAAGGAATCAAGGGCATTGACTTTGGTTTTGTGGCCGGCAAGCTAGCCAACCCTTTCTGGCAGTGGTATGACTTCTTGCTTTTAACTCTTGCCCTCATTCACGGAACCAACGGCATGCGCACCATCGTCAACGACTATGCAGCTCGCGTTCGCACTCGCAAGGTTCTAAACACCCTTCTTTGGA
>CALDKR010000095.1 GCA_937898095.1 uncultured Rhodoluna sp. | reverse complement strand
GCACATTGCTAAAGCCAAGTAAGTACGTCAGAACAAACCAGGTGTGGCTCGAGCGCTCTCCGATTCGGCAGTATGCAATGGTTGCAGCGTTAGGGTCGAGCTTCTCGACCTCAAGATAGAGGGCCTTCAATTCGGCGAGCGATCTGAAGGTTCCGTTTTCGTTTGCTGCCTTTGACCATGGCACAGAGGCTGCGCCGGGAATGTGACCGCCGCGAAGTGCGCCTTCTTCCGGGTAGTTCGGCATGTGGGTGCGCTCACCGGTGTATTCCTGTGGGCTGCGCACATCAACAAGCGGGCCACCTAGATGCGCCAAAACGTCGTCTCTGAATGCGCGAATCTTGCTGTCATCGCGCTTAATTACCGGATAGCTTGTCTCGGTGATCTGCGGAACTTCTGTGGTTAGCTCGCGACCTTCTTCAATCCAAGTTTCTCGACCGCCGTCAAGCAGGCGCACATCTTCGTGACCGAAGAGCTTGAATACCCATAGGGCATAGGCCGCCCACCAGTTCTTATTGTCACCATAGATAACCACGGTGGTATCGCGACTAATGCCACGAGAAGAAAGTAGCTTTGCGAAGGCCTCGCCCTGAAGGTAGTCACGCAAGACAGGGTCGTTTAGGTCGGTGTGCCAGTCGATTTTTACTGCGCCTGGGATGTGGCCGGTTGCATAGAGCAGTACGTCTTCATCTGATTCAACGACAACTACATCTGGATTGCTGAGATTCGCTGCCAACCAATCAGTGCTGACCAAAACTTCTGGATGAGCGTATTCGTTGATTTTTGGTGAGTTGTCGAGATTTACAGACATTAATTAGTCGCTTTCTGCACTGCTATGGGGCTACCCATCTAGGCTAAATGGTGTTTGTTGACTGCGCTAGACCCGAGGTAAGAATTGGCAACTAATAGTGGCTTTATTTCGCTAATTGAGCGAAATCCCGAGCCAACCACCGCCAGATTGTTGTCTGACCTAGTGCCACCTCGCGAATTCGCTCAGGCTAGTTTCAAAAACTACCTTCCTCACGCGGAGTATCCATCGCAGGCTGCAGCTTCAAAAGCTGCTTCAGATTTCGCCTCTGGCAAGAGCGCTAAGAAGGGTTTGTTTTCGAAGGCAGCGCCTAGCAAAGTAGGCGTCTATCTCGATGGCGGTTTCGGCGTCGGCAAAACTCACCTGTTAGCCGCAACTTTTCACACCTTCAAAGGCGCCAAAGCTTTTGGTTCATTCATTGCTTACACGAGCCTCATCGGTGCTCTTGGTTTCGCAAACGCGCTAGAAGCACTTTCTAAATATGAATTGATCTGCATCGACGAATTCGAACTGGATGATCCTGGCGACACCATGATCATGTCCCGTTTGCTAAACGAGC
>CALDKR010000094.1 GCA_937898095.1 uncultured Rhodoluna sp. | reverse complement strand
AGTTGAGAAAGCGTCGATTGAAGCGGCTCGCACTTTTAGCTTCTATGCCAACCGTGGCTTCGGGGCCGAAGGTCAGGATCAAACTCGCGACACAATCACTTTGGCTTGGTGGGCTCGCCCGTTCCCGGGTAACTTCGGTGACTGGCTATCGCCTTTGGTCTTCGCTAACTACACCAACAAAAACATTTTGTTCCAGCAGCCAGCAGCGATTGCTCCTGCTAAGCACTTGATTTCACTCGGATCAATTGGCCGATTCATCAAGTCAAACTCGGTCGTTGTCGGCACCGGCATCTCAACCGACGAGATTCAACTAAACACCAAAGCGCAATATGTCTCGGTTCGTGGCCCAGTGACCGCTCGCGTTCTGGTCGAATCAGGTGGGCCAAAGGTAGAGTCATTCGGCGACCCTGGCATCATCATTTCTCGCGTTATTCCAGTCAAGCGCAGCAAGACCAACGGCCGCATCGCTTTCGTTCGTCACTTCTCGCACAAGCAGATTCCGATGGTTCTAACCGACAACATGGATGAACTCGATGTGCTGATGAGCCACCCAGAATCGATCACTGAATTCGTCACCCAGCTGAACAAATATGACAAAGTCGTGACCTCGGCGATGCACGTGTTCATCACCTGCCAAAGCTATGGAATTCCGTGTGCACTGGTGACCTTTGATGGTTTCGAAGAAAACGTGCACGGCAACGGCATCAAATATGGCGACTATGCTCAGGGCGCCGGTCTTGAGCGCATCGATCCCGTTGCGGTTCCGTTGAACCTGACCAAGATCGACCTCGACAACATCATCACCGACCACAAGATTTCAAAAGCAAAGTTCGACGAGGTTGAAGCCGCTGTGAAAGCTGGTCTAAGTGCGTTCGATCGCTAAAGAGCTAATTACCGCTTTTCGCGACCTTTTTCCTCGCGGCAAGCACTCGATCTATCTGCTCGGCCTAGTGCTGATTGCGGCGATCATTCCGGTGACCGAACTTTTGATCACCAAGCTTTTTACCGACCTGATTATTCACTCGTCGAAATACAGCGCTGCTCAGATCACCGTGCAGGTGATTTTGTTCTTCAGCCTGTTTGCACTGACTCGCGCAGCGCATTTTGGCCACAAGGTTTATCGCGTGCGCGTTTTCGACAAGGCTTTCAAGGGCTATGACAAAGAGCGCAGCAAGCAAAAAGAAAGCTGGGAGTGGGCGCTGGCTTTTGAGCTCAGCACCGTGCTTGGCGCGCTTACTCAGCTGTTGATATTTGCAACTTTCTTCACTGTTTTGAACCCGCTGTTTGGCTTCGTGAATTTTGTCGTGCTGCTGGCTTCACTGCAGGTGATCGGTGTGATTTTTGGTCGCCAGGTGCAGCAGCAAAAGAAGTTCTTTTGGGCCAAGCAGGTCAAAAAAGATGTCGAGGCTTCGACTCGAGTTGGCTCACGCGTGAAGTCGGGCGAGACCGGCACCCTGCTGGCATCAATCGGCATGGTTCTGCTGATGGGCTTTTTGATCACCCTCAGCCTCACCGGGCTTGCCGCCGCCAGCGACGTGATCGTGTTGTTCTTGGGCGCGCGCATGCAAAACAGCACAATGTCTCAAATTTCAACCGCACTCATGCGCTTCGCTCGCGCCCGAGTGAACAACTATCGCGACTAATCGCAACACGCAGCCATGACCACGAATTCAAACCCTTCGCAGTTGCAGCACCGACCGCTGCTCACCATTGCCTATTCGACCCTGGCCGACCGCGTTGGCAACATCGTTTTGCCAGAACAGCGCAGCGACCGCGAGGTTCTGATCATCATTCAAAACCTGGGTGGCATTGCCTTGTTTGATGTGCCGCAGCGCAGCGATGTGCGAGTGCTCGAGCTGCAATCTCGCGGTGTGGCCAAGAGCCGCAACGAGGCCCTGCGCCAAGCCAAGGGCAAATATCTGATCTTTGCCGACGACGACATTATTTTCAAAGAAGCTGGCCTAGCGGCCGCGGTTGACTATCTAGAGCTGAACCCGAACGTTGCATTTGTGCTTGGTCAGGCGGTTGACGAACATGGTCGCCTGCGCAAAAACTATGCCACCGCGGTCACTCGCCTCACGCACTTCAACAGTGCCAAGGCAGCCACCTATGAAATGCTCGTGCGGGTTGATGCCTCGCGCAGCAAAAATGTTTGGTTCGACGAAGACTTTGGTGCGGGCGCCACAAACTACCTGGGCGATGAATACATCTTTATTGTCGATCTAATCAAGGCCGGATTGCGCTGCGTATTCTTGCCTGCCACTCTCGCGGTGCATCCTGCGGTTTCATCCGGTTCGATTTGGGGCACTGAGCGCGACCTGCAGGCCAGGGCGATCATCTTCACTCGGGTCTTTGGCATTTGGTCGCCATTTGTGCGAGCCGCATTTGGCGCCAAGCACCTGGGTCGCGAGCTGAATTTCAAGCGCTATTTGCGATTCATTCGCGGTTAAGAATTTATTGAACGGGTCTTAGCCCGCATTTAACCTGGTTGCCCGACCCTATTTTTGTGCATGGAATTCCTTATCGCAGCTATGTAGCAATCGGTGACTCGCTTTCTGAGGGTCTCGGTGATTTTGGTTTCGAGTCTGATTTTTCAAACTCGCGCGAGCACAAAGGCTGGACCGACCGACTGGCTGCGATGCTGAGCCTTGAATCGGCCGCCCGCGGAGTGGAATTTCAATATGCGAACCTGGCCCTGCGTGGCAGCAAGCTTCGCAAGATTATGACCGAGCAATTGCATGCGGCTTTGCGCCTGCAGCCAGACCTGGTGACCATCATGGCTGGGTCAAATGACTTTATGACTCGCGAGAAGAACCTGCCTGAGCTTGAGCGCGTTTTTCGCGAGGGGCTTGAGCTGCTTTTGGCCGCGGGCTGCGATGTTGTGGTGGCAAACACCATCAACCCGATTCACCT
>CALDKR010000093.1 GCA_937898095.1 uncultured Rhodoluna sp. | reverse complement strand
ACTTGTTGAGTGCCTACCTATCGAGACGAAGCTGTTGTGCTACGCACTCACAAATTAGGTGAGGCTGACCGCATTGTCACCGTGTTGTCGCGTTATCACGGGCAAGTGCGTGCTGTCGCCAAGGGAGTGCGCAGAACTGCGTCTAAATTTGGTGCTCGACTCGAACCGTTTATGGTTGCAGACATCCAGTTTTATGAAGGTCGAACCCTCGACACCATCAGCCAGGTTGAAACAATAGGTTCTTATGGTCGCGAGATCATCGAAGACTATGCCACCTACACGGCGGCAACTGCGATGGTTGAAACTGCCGAACGACTCACGGGCGAAGACTCTCAGCCGCAACAATATTTGCTTTTAGTTGGGGCACTCAGGTCACTCTCAAATCGCGAGCACGAGCCAAGTTTGACCCTTGATTCTTATCTATTGAGGGCTCTGGCAATCGCCGGTTGGGCTCCGAATTTTTTCGACTGTTCTCGCTGCGGTGAGCCTGGTCCTCACGAGGCTTTCGTGATGCAGGTCGGTGGAGTGGTTTGTCGAGATTGCAGGCCAGCTGGTGCTGCGGTAATCGACCCGCTGACTGCCGAACACTTAGGTGCATTGCTTGCGGGCGATTGGTCACTTCTAGACGCTTCGCCTGAGAGCATCCGAGTCGCTGCGTCGGGAATCGTCGCAGCTTATAGCCAGTGGCACATTGAACGTGGACTAAAGTCATTGCAGCATGTGGAGCGATGATGAGTGATTTTCAATCGGTTTCAAAACCAGACAAAAAGATGCCAATCTTTGCTGCCGGCTCAGTGCCGAATCACGTTGCGATTGTCATGGATGGCAATGGACGCTGGGCCAACAGCAGGGGATTGACACGAGTTGAGGGGCACAAGGCTGGCGAAGCTGCACTGCTTGATGTGGTTGCCGGCGCGCTTGAGGCGGGCGTGAAGTATCTAACTGTTTACGCATTCTCCACAGAGAACTGGAAGCGCTCACCAGATGAAGTGCGCTTTTTGATGGGGTTCAATCGTGAGGTGCTTCGTCGCAGGCGCGATCAGCTAAATGCCTGGGGGGTTCGAATTCGTTGGGCTGGGCGAAGGCCAAAGCTTTGGTCATCAGTGATTGCCGAGCTTGAGGCTGCTGAAAAACTCACCGAGAAGAACTCAAAGTTAGTTCTGACTATGTGCGTCAACTATGGCTCGCGAATAGAAATCGCCGACGCCGTAAACGCAATTGCCAGTGATGTAGCACTTGGCAAACTCAAGCCAGGGGCAGTCTCTGAAAAAACCATTTCTAAATATTTGAACAGCAGTTATTTGCCCGATGTCGATTTATTCATTCGCAGCTCGGGTGAACAGCGCATCTCTAATTTCTTGCTTTGGCAAAGTGCATACGCCGAATTTGTTTTTATTGACACCCCTTGGCCCGACTTCAACCGCGAATCCCTTTGGGCGGCTATTCAAAATTTTTCAGGTCGAAACCGGCGCTTCGGTGGGGCTGTTGATAAGCCTCAAAATACCCCGCAAAAATAATCGGCCACGGTTAGACTAGGCACTTCGCACACAACCGGCGCGGCATCCAGCAGCACCGAGAACTATGGAGTTTAAGTGGCCACCCCAAATCGTCTTGATTCAGTTATTTCTCTCGCAAAGCGTCGCGGTTTTGTCTTTCAAGCCGGAGAAATCTATGGCGGCAGCCGCTCAGCATGGGACTACGGACCCCTCGGTGTCGAGCTAAAAGAGAACATCAAACGACAGTGGTGGCGCACCATGGTCAACAGTCGTGAAGACATCGTTGGCCTTGATTCATCGGTCATCTTGCCTCGCAAAGTGTGGGAGGCCTCGGGTCACGTGCGCGAGTTCTCAGACCCGCTGATTGAGTGCACGGCTTGTCACAAGCGTTTTCGTCAAGATCACCTCGAAGAAGCATTTGAAGAGAAAAAAGGCCGCGCACCCGAGTCGATGAATGACATTGCCTGCCCAAACTGTGGCAGCAAAAACACCTGGACTGAACCGAAGGCCTTTAACGGTTTGCTTCAAACTTTCTTGGGGCCAGTTGCTGCCGAAGAGGGTCTGCACTACCTACGACCAGAGACCGCACAGGGCATTTTTGTGAACTTCGCCAATGTGCTCGGTGCTGCTCGCATGAAGCCACCGTTTGGCATCGGCCAAATTGGAAAGTCATTCCGCAACGAAATCACCCCAGGAAACTTCATTTTCCGCACTCGCGAATTTGAGCAGATGGAGATGGAATTCTTTGTTGAGCCTGGCACCGATGAGCAATGGCACGATTACTGGATCGAACAGCGAATGAACTGGTACACCGACCTTGGAATCAATCCAGACAATTTGCGTCTATACGAGCACGCCAAAGAGAAGCTCTCGCACTACTCAAAGCGCACTGTTGACATCGAATATCGCTTCGGCTTTCAGGGCAGCGAGTTTGGCGAGCTAGAAGGAATCGCGAACCGCACCGACTTTGACCTAAAGACCCACTCAGCCGAGTCTGGTGTCGACCTTAGCTACTTTGATCAGGTCAAGGGTGAGCGCTGGATTCCTTATGTTATTGAACCTGCGGCCGGTCTCACACGTTCACTAATGGCCTTTTTGGTCGATGCGTATCACGAAGATGAGGCACCAAACACCAAGGGTGGCGTTGACGTTCGCACTGTTTTGCGTCTTGACTATCGTCTTGCTCCAGTGAAGGCTGCCGTTTTGCCGCTTTC
>CALDKR010000092.1 GCA_937898095.1 uncultured Rhodoluna sp. | reverse complement strand
ACACGACGCTCTTCCGATCTTGAACCAGGATGCCTACAAGAACGCCGAAGTTTTGGTTGCCGGCCCAGATTTCGGCACCGGTTCTAGCCGCGAGCACGCCGTTTGGGCGCTTCGCGACTATGGCTTCAAGGTGGTTTTGTCACCTAAGTTCGGCGACATTTTTAGAGGCAACTCAGGCAAGCAGGGCTTGGTTGCCGGCGTGATTTCTGAAGCTGACACCGAAAAGCTATGGGCTGCTATCGAGGCCAGTCCAGGTGTTCAGATTGAAGTTGATCTGCCATCGCAAACCGCCACGATTGGCGACCTAAAGGTGCCATTTGAGATTGACGAATACACTAAATGGCGTCTGCTAGAAGGCCTAGACGACATCGGTTTGACCCTGCGTGACGAGCAGAAAATCACTGATTTTGAAGCAAAGCGCGAATCTTGGAGACCCAAGACTTTGCCAGCAAAAAGCTAAGGACCAGCATGAGCCAAATCACCGTCAACGGTGGAAAACCGCTTATCGGTCGAGTTGACCTCAAGGGCGCTAAAAACCTAGTCACCAAAGCAATGGTGGCTGCGCTTTTGGGCGATGGCCCGAGCACCCTTAAAGACGTGCCATTTATCAGCGATGTCGAAATCGTTTCTCGCCTGCTGCAGCTTCACGGTGTCACTATTAGCCACAGCGAAGATGGCGAAATGCACCTCGACCCAAGCAATGTGCAGTCAGCACGAATGGTCGACATCGATGCTCACGCCGGATCATCACGAATTCCTATCCTGTTTTGTGGCCCACTGTTGCACCAGTTGGGTGAGGCGTTCATTCCGGGTCTTGGTGGCTGTCACATTGGCGACCGCCCAATCGACTATCACTTCGAGGTGCTGCGCAACTTTGGTGCCGTCATCGAAGAGCTGCCAAACGGCACTCGACTCTCTGCCCCTAAGGGCTTGCACGGTGCAAAAATCAAGCTGCCTTATCCATCGGTTGGTGCCACCGAGCAGGTGCTGCTGACTGCAACTCGCGCTGAAGGTGTGACCGAGCTTTCTGGTGCGGCAATAGAGCCAGAAATCATGGATCTAATCGCTATCTTGCAAAAGATGGGTGCGATTATCTCGGTCGACACTGATCGAGTGATTCGCATCGAGGGTGTAAAAAAGCTCACCGGCTATGTGCACCGCGCGCTATTCGATCGCAACGAAGCCGCATCATGGGCTTGTGCTGCGATTGCCACCAAGGGAGACATCTTTGTTGGCGGAGCTCGCCAGCAAGAGATGACCACATTCTTGAACGTATTCCGCAAGGTTGGCGGCGCTTTCGATATTCAAGACGACGGAATTCGCTTCTGGCACCCAGGCGGAGACCTGAAGCCTGTAGTTCTCGAGACCGACGTTCATCCCGGTTTCATGACCGACTGGCAGCAGCCATTGGTGGTTGCGCTGACCCAGGCAAAAGGTCTTTCAATCATTCACGAGACCGTATATGAAAACCGCTTTGGATTCACCGACGCGTTGGTTGAAATGGGCGCGCAAATTCAGATTTATCGCGAGTGCCTAGGCGGAACCGCTTGTCGTTTTGGTCAGCGAAACTTTAACCACTCTGCAGTTATCTCTGGGCCAACCGAGCTGCATGCGGCTGACATTAGAGTGCCAGACCTTCGCGGCGGATTCAGCCACATGGTTGCAGCACTAGCTGCAAACGGAACCTCGCACGTTTCTAATGTTCAGCTAATTTCTCGAGGCTACGAGCATTTCTT
This sequence comes from uncultured Rhodoluna sp., assembly GCA_937898095.1. Classification (GTDB taxonomy): domain Bacteria; phylum Actinomycetota; class Actinomycetes; order Actinomycetales; family Microbacteriaceae; genus Rhodoluna. Next base: position 9,508 of record CALDKR010000092.1, on the reverse strand, counting down.
GGCCAAGCTCGAAGCGCTCGGTGCCGACTTTAGCTACACCGAATAGTCGAGATTCTGATGGCCAAACAATCGCGCAAGGCAAAATCTGAATATCTAAAGATGCCGACGATCAACCCAAAAGAGCGTCATTTTTCTCTGGGTGCGATCGCCGCAATTTTGATTCCAATTGTGCGTTTGATGTTCAACCTCAAGGCCGAAGGCGTTCAAAAGCTGCCTAAAACCGGAGCATATGTTTTGGTCTCGAACCATGTCACCAATGTTGATGCCCTTGCCGTTGCCTATTTGGTCTATGTCAAGCTCAAGCGCGCACCGCACTTTTTAGCAAAGGGCAGTCTGTTCAAGCTTCCGTTAGTTGGCCCGCTTTTACGCGCTGCTGGGCAGATTCCGGTCTATCGCGGTGGTCAGCGAAACGACGAACCGCTGCGCGCAGCTCACGCATATCTCAAAGCAGGGCACATGATTTCGATTTTTCCTGAGGGCACACTAACCCGTCAGCCCGATCTCTGGCCCATGCGAGGCAAGACCGGCGCGGTGCGTCTTGCTCTAGAAACCAACGTGCCGGTTTATCCGATGGCCCACTGGGGCAGTGAACAAATTCTGCCAAACTATGAAAGCAAATTCAGGCCCGGATTCTGGAAGCCGGTTCGTGTGGTTATCGGCGATGAAATTGACTTAGCGAAATTTCGCAAAAGCAAGCTGACTCCGGCTGAAGTGCATGAAGCGACTGATTTGGTGATGCATAAAATCACAGAATTAGTTGAGCAGCTTCGTGGCGAAAAAGCCCCCGGTGACCTTTGGGACCCACTGGCTCATGGTCAAAAAGAACACGGAAATTTCAAAAAGAAGGCAGGCAAGTAGCGATGGCTAAAGTCACTGTGATGGGTGCTGGCAGCTGGGGCACAACCTTCGCCAAAATTCTTGCGGATGCCGGCAACCAGGTCACACTGTGGGCTCGTCGCGACGAGGTTGTTGAAGAAATCAACAACGAGCATCGCAACGGCGATTATCTGCCCGGAATCGACCTTCCGCCCAACCTTTGCGCAACCTCAGACACTGCTCAAGCGCTGACCGGCGCCGAGCAGATTTACATCGCAATCCCTTCGCAATCGCTGCGCGCAAGCCTGATCGAATGGGCGCCGCTAATCGAGTCAAATGCGATTTTGGTTAGCTTGATGAAGGGTGTTGAAAAAGAGTCTGGCCTGCGCATGAGCGAGGTAATCGCTGCAGTTGCTGGCGTTTCAGCAGATCGAATCGCCGTGATTTCGGGGCCAAACCTATCGCTTGAGATTGCAGCTGAACAGCCAACCGCGTCGGTTGCCGCGTCAACCAGCAAAGAAACTGCCGCCCTGGTTGCAGCCGCAGCCACCAATGACTATTTCACTACCTTCACCAACAAAGATGTGATTGGCACCGAATTCGGCGGAATTTTAAAGAACCTGATTGCCGTTGCCATCGGCATCGTGAATGGCGTTGGTTATGGCGAGAACACCAAGGCGTCAATTATGACCCGAGGCCTTTCTGAGATTTCAAGATTTGCTGTTGCTTATGGTGCAAAAGAAAAAACCATGGTCGGCTTGGCTGGCTTGGGTGACCTAATTGCCACCTGTGAATCCCCACTGTCACGAAACCACAAAGCCGGTGAAATGCTCGGCAAAGGCTATTCAAAGCGCGAAGTTCTCAAGCGCATGTCACAAACCGCTGAAGGCCTCGCCTCGGTTGCGCCAATTCTTCAGCTAGCTGCTGAAAAAGGGGTTGAGATGCCGATTGTTCAACAGGTTCAACTGGTTATCGACGGCAAGATGAATCCAAAAGACATTGCCCCGCAGCTAACCAACAACACCGATGGGCCACAGGGCGAATAATGTCTAAATTGCGCGTTGCACTGCTCTTCGGTGGTCGTTCAAGCGAGCACTCAATTTCATGCGCCACAGCGGCCGGCGTAATGGGCGCGATTGATCGCGACAAATACGAATTGATTCCAATCGGCATAACCCAAAATGGTCAGTTCACATTAGCCGAAGACAACCGCGACCGCTTCAAGTTGCCAGCCCCAGGCGAACCTCTGCCGGTGGTTGAATTTGAAGGCCGTTCGGTTGAGTTCAATTTTGATGGCAGCCACGAGCTGACTCTGATTGAGGGCGAAACCCGCAGCAGTCTCGGCAAGATTGACGTCGTTTTTCCGGTTCTTCATGGCCAATATGGCGAAGACGGCACCATGCAGGGGTTGCTTGAGCTATTCGGCGCCCCCTATGTCGGCAATGGGGTTTTTGCCTCGGCTGCAGGCATGGATAAAGAATTCACCAAGGCCTTGTTTTTGCAAGCCGGAGTGCCGGCAACTCCGCACATTGTTGTTCGGGCAAATGACATGCTGGGCAACCCTGAGGGTGTGCTGGCGAAGGCGCGTGACCTCGGTGGTTTGCCGCTATTTGTAAAACCAGCTCGAGCAGGGTCTTCAGTTGGTGTTTCAAAGGTCAGCGATTGGGCTCAATTTGGGCCGGCGGTTGCTGAAGCCCTAAAGCACGACAGCAAGTGTGTGATTGAACACGGCCTGGTCGGTCGTGAGGTTGAAGTTGCAGTGCTATCTGGTCGCAATGGGTCCGAGCCACGAGTGACCATTGCTGGCGAGATCATCGTCAAGGGTCGAGAGTTCTATGACTTCGAGGCCAAATATCGTGACGACAAAGCTGTTGACCTAGTGATTCCGGCTAGCCTGACCGACGCAGAACTAGTTGAAATGCAGAATATTGCTCGCCGTGCGTTCAAGTCGCTTGACTGCACTGGGTTGGCGCGCGTCGATTTCTTTTTGACAGCCGATGGCTTCTTTGTGAATGAAATCAACACAATGCCAGGCTTCACGCCGATTTCAATGTTCCCGTCGCTTTGGCAGGCATCTGGGCTGGCATATGCCGACTTGATCGACGAGCTAATTCAACTTGCTTTAGAGCGATAAAACAATTTGCCGAGCTGAAAAGCGTTGGCGACTGAAAAATTATTGACAACGCTTGGCTGCAGGAATGTTGCCAACTGCCGAGCTCAGAGCATCTAGAGCGCTGACGCCAGAAATCTGAGTCGAATCAACGATCACCTCAGTGGCCGGCTTGGTCGCATAGGTGATAAATCGGTAGCTCGGAGATTTTGTGTCGTCAACCAACCAATCGATATCGCCCGCAGTCACGCACGTAAAATTGCTAATTTCGACGGGCTCCAGGCCGCAGCGAAGAATCACACCGGTGGGGTTGCCCCAGGCTCCGGTCGACTGAGCGTTTGTTTGCCGCTTGGTCAACTCGCCCACTTGATCTGGCAATCGCACAATAATCTCAGCGCACGCCGGATTATTCGCATCGGCAGCAGCATCAACCACAACGGTGGCGGTGCATCCAGATAGCAATCCAATGGCTGCTAATCCGGTGGCAAAAAGGGCGCTAACTGGCAAATATCTCATCAAACAAAGGCTACCTTTGACTTGTGTCAAATAGCGAAACCATCGCCTCGCTCGGCGAAAACGAAAGCCTCAGGCGCACGATCGCGCGCCTAAATATTGCGAGCTCGGCACTTGTTGGCCCTGGTGATGATTCTGCAGTTTTGAGCGCCCCCGATGGCAAGTTCGTGGTCACCACCGACACGATGGTTGAGGGGCACGACTTCAAACTGAACTGGTCGAGTGGCTATGACTTGGGTTTCAAGGCGGTCGCCAGCAACATTGCCGATGTTGCAGCCATGGGTGCCGTGCCAACATCTTTGGTTGTTGCCTTGGTGGTTCCGGCCACCACGCAAATTCACTGGCTCGAGAGCTTCGCCGATGGCTTGCGCGATGCCTGCGAGCAATTAGCGCCCGGATGCGGGGTTGTCGGGGGAGACCTGGCCTCTGGCCACCAGGTCGTGATCTCGGTTGCCGCTCACGGAAGCCTCGAGGGGCGCGAGCCGATTTTGAGATCTGGCGCACAGGTCGGAGATATTGTCGCCGTAGCCGGAACCCTCGGCCGAGCAGCTTGTGGCTTGGCTCTGTTATTTAGCGAAAACAACGATGCGATCAACGCATACGACGATTTTGTTAACGTTCAAAAGCGCCCGCAGCCACCGATCGGCGCTGGCGCTCAAGCAGCCTTGGCCGGTGCCACTGCCATGCTTGATGTTTCTGATGGCCTTGCCAAAGACGCCGGCAGAATCGCGAAGGCTTCAGATGTCACAATTCAAATCGACCCTCTCATGCTGCAGGGTTACGAGGCGATGGTTGAAGAGCCGGCGCGTGCTATCGGCGCCGATGAAAAACACTGGGTTCTAACCGGTGGCGAAGACCATGCTTTGCTTGCGACTTTTGCGGCTGATGCGCAGATTCCTCGGGCATTTAAGCCGATTGGCGTGGTTTTGCCTAAGGGTGCAGCCGCTGTGATGTTGGGTGCTCAGCCTTTGCCAGAGCAAGGCTGGGATTCAATAACCGGCTAGCATCGCGATTGCACAATGCCAGTCGCTCGACCGGCTAGTTATTGCTTATTAGTTAGCCGTGAAGCAGGCTATTTAGCTGAATTCCAACTCCAGTTCGAGGCAGAACCTCGACTCGACCGTTGACCGAATTGCGACGGAACAGAAGCCCCGGCATGCCAGAGAGCTGAGCTGCCTTGGCAGTTCGCTCGCCGGTCTCATCGATGATGGTCACCTTTGTGCCAGCGGTTACATACAAGCCTGCTTCGACAACCGAGTCGTCGCCAATTGAAATGCCCACGCCAGAGTTTGCCCCTAGCAGCGCTCGCTCGCCGATGGTCACACGCTCGCGGCCACCACCAGAAAGTGTGCCCATGATCGACGCACCGCCACCGATGTCACTGCCGTCTCCGACAACAACGCCCTGTGAAATTCGGCCTTCGACCATAGAGTTGCCGAGAGTGCCGGCATTAAAGTTGACGAAACCTTCGTGCATGATCGTGGTTCCTGGTGACAGATAGGCACCTAGGCGCACGCGAGAAGCATCGGCGATGCGAACTTTTTTAGGGGTGACATAGTCAACCAAACGAGGAAACTTGTCGATCGCCAAAATGGTGATGCCGTGACGCTGCAACGATGGACGAAGAGTGTCGAGCTCATCGAGGGCAACCGGGCCTGCGCTGGTGAAAGCAACTATTGGCAGATTCGGAATCAAGCCCTCGAGGTTAATGGTGTTTGGCTTGACCAGCAGGTTCGACAACAGCTGCAGGCGAAGGTATGCATCGGCGGTAGAAATTACTGGCAGCGTTAGGTCAATTTCGGTGCGAATCACCTGAGTGGCCACACGGCGGCGAGTGTCTTCGCCAACCAAAGCATCTAGTTCTTTCGGAACAACCCAAAGCGCATCGCTTTTTGGTGCGTCACCAAGCTGCGGGTTTGGAAACCAGACATCAAGAACGGTGCCGTCGGTCGAAATGGTGGCTAGGCCGTGGCCCCAAGCCTTTGAGTCAAGAAAAGTCGCGTTAGTCATCGCTCTAAGGTTACAAGCTAGGCTCGTTCTTGTGTCAGGCATAACTTTGAATCTAAAAAAAGACGTGGTCGAACTAACCCGAGACATCTGCGACATTGAGTCGGTTTCGGGCAACGAGCGAGAGTTGGCTGACGCCATTGAGCAGGCACTGAATGCCTATGCCCACCTAGAAGTTATTCGCGATGGCGACGCCATCGTGGCGCGCACCAATTTTGGTCGACCAAAGCGAATCGTGATTGCCGGTCACATCGACACCGTTCCTGTGGCTGACAACCTGCCAACCAAACTGTTGTCAATGGAGCGCGAGCAGGTGTTGTTTGGCCGTGGCGTTGTAGACATGAAGGCCGGCGTTGCTGTGCAGCTGAAATTGGCTGCCGAACTAACCGACGCGCACTCTGACATCACCTGGATTTTTTATGACCACGAAGAGGTCGAAGCGAGCAAAAACGGCCTAGGACGCTTGGCGAGAAACGCCCCTGAGCTGCTCAAGGCAGACTTTGCAATTTTGTGCGAACCAACCGCTGCGCAGGTCGAGGGCGGCTGCAACGGCACCATGCGTGCAGATGTGAGAACACGAGGCGTAAAGGCTCACTCGGCTAGATCATGGATGGGTGAAAACGCTATTCACGCGGCCGCGGGAATTCTGAATGTGCTGCAGGGCTATGAGCCAGCCGAGGTTGAAGTTGACGGCTTGTTTTATCGCGAGGGATTGAACGCAGTTCTAATTAACGGCGGCATCGCAACAAACGTGATTCCGGATGACTGCGTGGTCACCGTCAACTATCGATTCGCCCCAAGCAAATCGGCTGAAGATGCCGAAGCGCACATCCGTGATGTGTTTGCCGGATTCGAGGTCGAGATTGTTGACCAGGCTGAAGGCGCTAGGCCAGGGCTGGACCGCCAGGAGGCCATTGATTTTGTTGCGGCAACAGGTGCCCAGGCGCGACCAAAATATGGCTGGACCGATGTTGCGCGATTCAGCGCTCTTGGCATTCCGGCAGTTAACTATGGCCCAGGTGACCCAAGCAAGGCTCACGCCGATGACGAGGCGCTGCCGGTCAGTCAGATTTATGCCTGCGAGGCAGGATTGCGAAACTGGCTGGCTGTTTAGTCAGAATTCACCTTTGCCGCTCAGCTGTAGTGCACAAGTGACAATTTGCCCTAATTGTCAGTGAGATAATAGAGCTTCGGCAATTTTGCCAGCAAGCATCAAGGAGTTTTCATGGCAGCAATGAAGCCACGCACCGGAGACGGACCAATGGAAGCAGAACGCGAACCTCGCGGTCTGATCGTATTGCGAGTTCCACTTGAAGGTGGCGGCCGCTTGGTTGTCTCGGTGAACGACGAAGAAGTCAAAGCTCTTCACAAGGTTCTCGAAGGCGTAATCAAGAAGTAGTCGCTTTTCGGTTGATTTTGACCAATAAAAAACCAGTCCGTTTTGGACTGGTTTTTTATTTAAGTTTCAGCGTTGAGCTAATGAGTTTTGCTAGCCAAAAGCAGGCCGTCTCCGACGGTCGAAACTGCGCTTAGATAATCACCGTTGTCTTTGAAATAGCGCAGAACATCGCGATAGACCGAGGTGGCATCGTCGCGCATGGCTGGGTCTGGCACTCGATCACGCCAAAGAGCGTGGGCAATTGCAACCACACCGCCTGGGCGCAACAAGCGAGAGGCCTCGCGAAGTTGCTCTTCAAGTGTTTCGCGATCTGCATCTAAGAAAACCAGGTCATATGCGGCGTCGGCCATGTTTGACATGACGTCGAGGGCGCGGCCTTGAATAACGCGTGTGCGATTTGCTGGAATGTTTGCATCGGCGAAGGCTTGTTTGGTTGCGGCTAGATTTTCTGGCTCACTCTCAATGGTGGCAAGCACCGCATTCGGTGCTCCTTGAAGCAGCCAGAGCCCAGAAACGCCAGTTCCTGATCCGGCTTCGACAATCGCCTTTGCGCCCATGGCCGCAGTCAACACTGCCAAGTGGGCGCCAGTTGCCGGTGTGATGCACTCGATGCCTAGTTCTTCGGCTCGGCCACGAGCATGCTCTTGAGCCTCGGTCTCAGAGGTGAATTCTTCAGCGAATTTCCAGCTGCTGATTTTGTCTGCCATTGATTGCTCCTTGCTGAAAGCATAAGGTTCGAGCGGGTGAATCTATGGATTCAAGGGGGTAACCTGAAAGGGTGTTTGGACTAAGCGGCGAAAAGTTGTTGATTCTTGGAATCATCGCCGTTTTTGTGCTTGGCCCCGATCGCCTGCCGCACTACGCGCAACAGCTTGCGAAGCTTGTCAAGAGCCTTCGACGAATGGCAGAAGGCGCCAAAGACCAGCTCTCAAATGAGCTAGGAGAGGGCTTCGAAGACCTCGACTGGAAGAAACTCGACCCTCGCCAATATGACCCGCGTCGAATTATTCGCGAGGCCCTAGTCGAAGACCTAAACCCAACCCCGGCCACCGCCCCTCTCGCCAATAAACCCAAGCCCGCAGTCCTCGCCGCCGGCGAATCCGCACCATACGACAGCGAAGCCACTTGATTGGTTCGCTGTCGTAATTCGATTCAATTCATTTGAATCGAATCATTGGCACCGAACTGAAGCTACTTGATGTTGATGCCGAGCTTTTTTCCGGCTAATCCGATTTGATCTGCAGCGATTTTCTTAGCAATCGCAACGAAGCTCTGCGCCGCCGCATCATCCGGGTTTTCAGCAACCACCGGCAAACCGGCATCTGAGCCCTCGCGCAATTTCACGCTGATTGGAATTTGCCCCAAGACCGAAACCGGTGCGCTTGAAGCAACCGACAGGCGATCAGCCACTATTTGCCCACCACCAGCACCAAAAATCTCAAGCCTCGAACCGTCGGCCTGTTCGAACCAGGCCATGTTTTCGATGACCCCAAAAATAGGTTGACCGGTTTGCAGCCCAACCGCGCCCGAGCGCTCGGCAACATCGGCCGCAGCCACCTGAGGTGTCGTGACCACGATGCTTTTAGCGGTCGGCAAAAGTTGACCCAGGCTAATAGCGATGTCGCCGGTTCCGGGTGGCAAATCAACCAGCAAAAAGTCGAGGTCACCCCAGAAAACATCGGTCAAAAACTGCTCGACCGCACGATGCAGCATCGGCCCACGCCAGGCCACCGGTTGGTTGCTGTCTAAAAACATTCCGATTGAAATCACTTTGATGCCGTGTGCAACCGGCGGCAAAATCAACGAATCAACCCTGGTTGGCTTGGCATCGATGCCTAGCTGGCCAGGAATCGAGAAGCCGAAAATGTCTGCATCAACCAGCCCAACGTGATAGCCGGCGTTTGCCAGTGCGACGGCGAGATTGGCAGTCACCGAAGACTTTCCGACCCCGCCTTTGCCTGAGCCAATCAAGAAAACTCTGGTTAGAGTTTCGGCGCCAAACGGGTTGAACTTCGGCGGGCGATCGCCTCGTAGCTTCTCGGTTAGGGCCTTTCGCTGATCGGCATCCATGACGCCCATCTCAACGGTTGCCTCAAATTCTGCAACGGCAGCTCGCACTTCTGATTCGATTTTTTGCGCCGCAGGGCAGCCGGCAACAGTGAGCAAAACTTTGACTTTTGTGCCCGATTCAGTCTCGTGAATCTCGACCATGTCGAGTTCGGTTATCGGCAGGCGAAGTTCGGGGTCGATGACTTTAGAAAGAGCTCGACTAATTGCGCTTTCGCTCATCAAGCAGTTCTTTCAGCAAATCTTTTAGCTCATCACGAACAAAATCTTTGGTGGCCAAATCTTCGATTGCCAAACGCAAGGCAACGACCTCGCGAGCTAGATATTCAGTGTCGGCAAGATTGCGCTCGGCGCGCTGGCGGTCTTGCTCAAACTTCACGCGATCGCGATCATCTTGGCGATTCTGGGCCAAAAGAATCAGTGGCGCCGCATATGAAGCCTGCATCGAAAGAATCAGAGTCAGCAGCGTGAAGTTGGTTGCACGCGGGTCAAACTGTGAGCTCTGCGGAGCAAGCGTGTTCCAGGTGAGCCAAATTGTCACGATCAGGGTCATCCAGATCAAGAAAGAGCCGGTGCCCATTGCTCGGGCAAAAGCC
>CALDKR010000091.1 GCA_937898095.1 uncultured Rhodoluna sp. | reverse complement strand
TACCAGCCGCAACGACGAGGGCGACCGGTGGTGGTGCCGAACTCGTGACCGGTGGCACGAAGGAACTCGCCTGACTCGTCGAATAGCTCGGTTGGGAATGGGCCCGCGCCAACGCGAGTGGTGTAGGCCTTTACGATTCCGATAACGGTCTTGAACTCGCCCGGGCCGATGCCCGAACCGGTTGATGCGCCACCCGCGGTTGAGTTTGAAGAGGTCACAAACGGATAGGTGCCGTGGTCGACATCGAGCATGGTGGCCTGGCCACCCTCGAACAATACGGTCTTGCCGCCTTCGATTGCCTGATGCAGCTCTAGCGCGGTGTCAGCAACCATTGGGCGCAAGCGCTCAGCATATGAAAGCAGTTCGGCAACGACTTCGTCGACCTTAATCGCAGCGCGGTTATAAACCTTGGTTAGCAGGTTGTTTTTGCCAACCAGGGCAGCCTCGACCTTTTGACGCAAAATGCTTTCGTCAAACAGGTCTTGCACACGAATGCCAACGCGGTTGATCTTGTCGGCATAGGTTGGGCCGATTCCGCGGCCGGTGGTGCCGATCGCGCGCTTGCCCAAGAAGCGCTCAGAAACTTTGTCGACGGTCACGTTATAAGGCGTGATGATGTGTGCGTTCGCCGATACGCGCAGCTTGCTGGTGTCGATGCCGCGAGCCTCAAGCGCCTCAATCTCGTGAAACAAAACTGACAGGTCAATGACCACGCCGTTTGAAATAACTGGGATAACCCCCGGGGTCAAAATGCCTGATGGCAGAAGGTGCAGGGCATATTTTTCGTTGCCGATAACCACGGTGTGGCCGGCGTTGTTGCCGCCGTTGAACTTGACCACATAGTCGATTTGCTCAGCGAGCAGGTCGGTGGCTTTGCCTTTTCCTTCGTCGCCCCACTGGGCGCCAATAATCACGATTGCAGGAATGGTGTTCCCCTAAAAACAATGGATTGGCACGCGAACGCGTACAGCTAAGTTTATCCACAGATTGCTGCCCTGCCTAGGTTCGTTGTCACAGAGCGCAATAACTTGGGCGCATGAATTTAGCTATTGAGTTGGCGGCCGAATCAGATAATCTGATTTCTATGAAAGAAATGACTGCGACCGAAGTCGCCCGCAATTTTTCAGCGGTTATCGATGCCGTCGAGGGCGGCGAAGAAATCGTCATTCTCAGAGGCAAGGTCGCGGTGGCTCGAATTGTGCCCACCGAACCTCATGTGCCTAATGGCAAGGCGCTTGGCGAGTGGTTTGCAAAGCGTGCTGCTGCCGGTGAGCTGTTGGGCAAATATCCAGAGTGGGTCGAAGCCATGGATGAACTGATGGCCGACCGCGAGTTTCAGAGAGAATCGAGCGTGAACCAATGGGAAAAGTGGTCATAGACACCTCAGTTCTAATTGGAATAGAAAAGGCTTCGTTTCCAATTGAAACTTTCTTCGATTCTGGCGAACAAGTGCTGATTCCGACGATTGCGCTTGCGGAATATTTAGTCGGGAGAAGCGCAACTACGAACCCCGTTTTGCGCGAGGTCATAACTCAGCACTTTGAGTCTTTTCGCACACTCTCTCAGGTAGTCGAATTCGGCGAACGCGAAGCAAAGAAATTTGCAGAGCTCAAAGCAGAGAGTCTTCGAAGCGGAAAAAAGCGAACCAATTTTGATTTGGCAATTGCCGCTCACGCGGTGGTGAATGACGCAATCTTGGTCACACGCGACAAGTCAGCCAGGCTCTCAGAGCTCACCGGAGTGGTGACTCGCGAGGTTTAGCTTTCAGCCTTAGAACGCTGCCGGGGCTGCGCACTAGCGCTTGAAAACGTGCTGCATGACCCATTCGTGCATGGTGATTGCGGCAGCCGCACTCGCGTTGATTGATCGGGTTGAACCAAATTGGGTGATTTCGAGCACTACCTCGGCGGCATCGATTGCGGCCTCACTCAAACCCGGGCCCTCTTGGCCAAACAGCAAGACGCAATTTTGCGGCAGGTCATATTCTTCGATTTTTTTGCAACCAGGCACGTTATCAATGGCAATCACCGGCAGACCCTCGGCTTTGGCCCAGTCAATAAATTCTTCGACGGTCGGGTGGTGGCGCACATGCTGATAGCGATCGGTCACCATCGCACCGCGGCGGTTCCAACGTTTGTTGCCGATGATATGCACCTCGGCAGCCAAAAATGCGTTGGCTGTGCGCACAATTGATCCGATGTTCAGATCGTGCTGCCAGTTCTCGATAGCCACGTGAAAAGTGTGACGGCGGCGATCAAGTTCGGCAATAATCGCCTCCATTTTCCAATAGCGAAAATGGTCGAGCACATTTCGGGTGTCGCCGTGGGTCAACAGCTCAGGGTCAAGAATCGAATCTGGGTTCGGCGCATCTGGCGTTCCGGCGTCTTCAGGCCACTCGCCAACCCATGGGCCAACGCCCCAGGTGGTCAACTCATGGCTGGCATTCGGGTGCATCTGCTCATCGTTAGACATTTGCCACCGACCCAGCCAACGCCTTGGCGCGGCGACGCATCAGCACTGCTGAAATCAGTGCTGAAATCGTGGTTGCAATAAACACGCTCAAAATGCTCACCGAGTGAGTGGTGTCGTAGCCGGCATCCGCACCATCGTGCGAAATCGGAAAAGCCAACTGTGCCATGAGCAGTGAAACAGTGAAACACATGCCGAAGAGCCAAGCCACCGAACGAAGGTCGGCCCATTCGAGACCCTTGGCGAGCGAGCCCAGGTTCGACTTGGTGACCAACCAAGCAGTGCCAACAACACCGAGTGGCTTGCCGATTAGCTGTGCGGCGATGATTCCGATGGTGCTGCTCGAGCCCGCAATCGCGGCCACGCTAATGCCAGAAAGATCAACACCCGCAGAGAAAAGCGCAAAGATTGGCAGCGCACCGAATGACACAAACGGCGCCAGTTTTGGCCCTAGCTTTTCGCCGCCCGGCATAAACAAACCGCAGACCACACCGGCTAGCGAAACAATCGAGAGCACGTTGAAGCTGCTGGCGAAGAAAATCGCGATCATCAAAATCGTTAGCGAGTCGTCAGCAACCGCAACCGTCATAACAAAAGTGCGCAGAGCCTTTGGCAACCCACGGCCGACGATTGCATAAATTGCCAGCGCGAACGCGATGTCAGTTGACATCGGAATTCCCCATCCGGCTTCTGATGGCTGCCCGGCGTTGAAAAGCGAATAGATGATGACTGGCAGGGCCATGCCGCCCATTGCTGCAAATATCGGAACCACAGCCTGACGCGGATTGCGCATGCTGCCGTGTTTGATTTCGTGGCGCAGCTCGATGCCCACGCTCAAAAAGAAAACAAAAATAGCGATTTCTTTGATGATCTCGAGGTGAATCATCGACTGATATGCGCCGGCCAAAGGCGAGTTTGCCCACACGAGCGCCAGCACTGCGGCACCAATTAAGGCAATGCCGCCGAGGGTCTGGCGACGAGTTTCGCGGGCGGCTGCGGCTAGAGATTGATTCACCCGACCAGTCTACTTTTGGCTCGCCAACCGGCAGCCATTTGGGTTAGCTAGGCTAGGCACATGGCAGATCGCAGCAAAATTACTTCTTGGTTGACCGACATGGATGGCGTGCTCGTGCACGAGGGAGTGGCGATTCCGGGTGCGGCCGAATTGATCGCAAAATGGGTTGAAACCGAGACTCCTTTTTTGGTTTTGACCAACAACTCGATTTACACTCCGCGCGATTTGTCAGCGCGCTTGATTGCCACCGGCCTGAATATTCCTGAAGATCGCATCTGGACTTCAGCCCTAGCCACTGCATCGTTCTTGCACTCACAAAAGCCAGGCGGTTCGGCATTCGTGATTGGCGAGGCCGGCATGACTCAGGCGCTCTATGACGTTGGTTATGTGATGACCGACCAGAACCCTGACTATGTGGTGCTCGGCGAGACCCGCAACCTAAGCTTCGAAAACCTGACCACTGCGGTTCGCCTGATTGGCGCCGGTGCTCGATTCATCGTGACCAACCCCGATGCCACCGGGCCGTCGGCCGAAGGCCCGATTCCGGCGGCCGGTTCAGTTGCCGCGCTGATCACCAAGGCCACCGGCATGAAGCCATATATTGTCGGCAAGCCAAACCCAATGATGTTCCGCAGCGCAATGCGCAAGATTGGTGCTCACTCAGAGACCACCGGAATGATTGGTGACCGCATGGACACCGATGTTGTCGCCGGAATCGAAGCCGGTTTGCACACCGTTTTGGTGCTCACCGGAATCGCCGACGATGCAGAGATCGCGAAGTATCCGTTTAGGCCAACCGAGATTTTGAACTCAGTCGCCGACCTGATTTAGCAGGCAGGGTTCTGCAGAAACAGATCCTGGGCGAGCTGTTTTCTTCTTCTCGTTTTAGTGATTTAGCTGATTTAGCTTCTTTTGTGCGCCAAAGATAATCGCCGATACAGTCACCAAAATCGCCAGGGTCAAATAGACAGCTCGCACACCAAAGTTGTCGATTGCCCCGCCAACCGCTGCCATCGAGATCATCGGGCCGGCGCTCCAGATTGCCATCTCAAGTGCAAACACACGACCACGTTTGTTCGCCGGAATTTTCTCTTGAATCACAGTGTTCAGAAGCGGGCCAAGCGGGCCCCAGGTGAAACCGAGAATTGCACCAAACACCAGCAACAGCCATTGCTCAGGCAACTGTGACATTGGCAGCAGCCCAAAGGCCACACCCAAAATCGCGCCCCTGAAAATGGTCGAATAGCTAAACCGTTTGGCAAGGCGCTCAAACAGCAGCGCACCAAAAGTCGAACAAATTGCCATCGTCGACACAATCAACCCGAGACCCTCTGGATACCCAATTTCATTGAAGTATCGAGGCAGAACAACCATTTCAGTTGGCAGATAAACCACGGCCAAAAACATGAATGCCGACATCACAATTAGCACGGCTGGGGTGTTGAACAAAATCTTGAAGCCCTGCACCGCATATACAAATGGGTTGCCGCTCTCTTCGTCGTGTTCCTCGTGTTTTTCGTGCACACGAATCATCCAGGTGAATGCTCCCGATAAAACTGCGAATGCACCGACAATCCAAAAGGCATTAATTGCACCAATCAGTGTGATTGAGACTGCCGCGATTGCCGGGCCGATAGCAAAACCAGTTGCAAATACGGCCTCGTGAATTCCGTTGGCGCGAGGCAAAGTCATGTGAGCTGCGTCGGCGGCGTCAGGCACCAGTGACTTGCGGGCGCTCGGGCTGCCCGATGAAACCAGGGCTTTTAGGGTTCCTAGAGCGATCAAAATCACCACGTTGATTTCGGTGAACCAGCCGGTTATTGGCAGCAAGAAGCACGAGATTGCGGCTAGATATTCGATCCACATTGCTGTGCGGCGGCGGCCGAATCGGTCGATGATTGAGCCCATCACTGGCGACAGCAGCAAACCCGGAATCGAGGTGATGGTAACTAGCAAACCTGAAACAGTTGACGAACCCGAGATGTCGAGTGCCAACCAAGGAAACAGGATGAAAACCATCGAGCCGCTGATGATGCTGGTGATAGAGGCCAGCTGCAGCAGAACGAATGGCTTAACGGAGCGCAAGATCATCCAGGCTGACTGCAGATAGATATCTAAAGCCAGCGTCGCCGATAACTTTGTCGGCACCGGTGTCGCGGTCAACCACAGTTGCCACAGCAACCACAATCGCGCCGGCTTCAACCAGCGCCTTTGCGGCGGTCAGCGGTGAGCCACCGGTGGTCGAGGTGTCTTCGACCACGACAACTTTTTTGCCCTTCACATCTGGGCCTTCAACCAAGCGACCCATGCCGTGTGCCTTGGCGGCTTTGCGAACCACAAATGCATCGATGGCGCGACCGCGCGCAGCGGCCTGGTGCAAGATCGCGGTGGCCACTGGGTCGGCACCCATGGTTAGGCCGCCAACTGCATCGAAATCAGTTATGCCAGCAGCGTCAAGCATGTCGAGCAGAACCTGCCCGATTAGCGGCGCAGCCTCGTGGTGCAGGGTGGCGCGGCGAAGGTCAACGTAATAGTCGGCTTCGATGCCGCTCGAAAGTGTGACTCGGCCGTGAACCACAGCTAGCTCTTTAATGAGTTCAACAAGGCGTGGTTTTGAAGGCGAGTTAAAGGTCATGCTGCAAGTTTAGCTGTGAGCATTTGGCGGCAAAGTTTGACCACGCATGCTGATGGGTAACCTTTATTCATGCGCATCGCCACACATAACGTCAACTCAATTCGCACCCGCGTGGGCCGAGTCACAGACTGGCTGCAGCGTTCAAAAACCGATGTTTTGGCTATGCAAGAAATCAAGTGCAAACCAGAGCAGTTTCCGGTTGAGGCTTTCCAGGCAATCGGATACTCGGTTGTGCTTCACGGTCTAAACCAATGGAACGGCGTTGCCTTTGCATCGCGCATGCCGGCTGAAGATGTCGAGATTGGCTTCAACGATATGCCAGCCTTCGGCAAAGAGGGCAAGCCGGCCGAGCTCGAGGCTCGCGCGCTGGGTGCAACCTTCGATGGCGTTCGCCTGTGGTCGCTCTATGTTCCTAACGGCCGCACTCTCGATGACCCGCACTACACCTACAAGCTCGAGTGGCTCGATCGATTGGCTGCGCATACAGCTGAATTTTTAGAACACGAGGGCGATGTACCTTTGGCGCTGATGGGCGATTTCAACATTGCGCCGCGCGACGAAGATGTTTGGAACATGGATGATTTCGTTGGCGCCACTCACGTTTCGCCGGCCGAACGCCAGGCATTTGAGGCGTTCGAGCAAATTGGCTTGAGCGATGTCGTGCGTGATCGAAGCCCCGAGCAATACACCTATTGGGATTATCAGCAGCTGCGATTCCCGCGTAACGAGGGCATGCGCATCGACTTTATTTTGGGCAACGAGCCATTTGCCGAGCGCGTGACTTCGGCGGTCATCGACCGCAACGAGCGCAAGGGCGAGGCCCCGAGCGATCACGTGCCGGTGGTTGTCGACATCGATTAGCGCGCCCTTGACATCGCGGCAAATGGTTGTGGCAAAAAAGCTGCATCGCGGTTAACGGCAAAACCCCGGCCCCTGCTTTCGCGGGAGTCGGGGTTTTGCTTTGGGGGTTGTGTTTATTGCTTGGTGAAGTTCATTTCAACAGTTGGCTTTGAGCCGGCTGCACCGGTCTTGACCACGGTGACTGAGGTGTGCGAGATGCGCTTGCTCACCTTGTCTAGATAGGTTGCCGCATCGGTGGCTGCCTTGACTGCGTTTGCATAGTCAGCCTCGGTTGCATCAGCCGCAACAACAACTATTGCCTCGATTGAGGTTGCTTCTTTGTTGTCAATGCAGGCGTTTTCAAGAGTCTCAAGACCGGCCTTAGTGAAGCGGTCGCCAACAAAGCGGGTCAGCTTCTGAACCTTGTTTTCAACAATCTCGATTGCGTTCTGCATGGTGATTGAGCCGCCGCCGTTGGTCATTACGACCTCTGGGAATCCGGTGACGCCAGCCGGAAGCTTGATCTCAAGCTTGCCGTCTTTGACGGTGAAGTCAGCTTTCTTGCCACCGATGGTGATTGCGGTTAGGTCGCTGAAGTTCTCGCCCTTCAGGGTCAAAGTGCCCTTGCGGGTGTCGCTGGTTGGGCGAACGCTGAAACCAGGTGCCGGGTTGGTGGCAAAGCTAATCTGTGGCAGTGGGCGCTGAACTGCTGCGGTTGTCGGGGCTTGCTGGTTGTTGTTATTCGAAGGCGGGTTTGAAGGGCCACCGACTGCGGTCCACTTGGCATACACAGTTATATTCGACGTGCTTGGAAATGACATCAATTCTGAATAGACGGTTCCGCCGTTAGTTTGAGTCTGCCAGCCTCCGAAAATGTAGCCCTGTAGGCTCGGGGTGCGATATCCCTGCAAAGTCATAACTTGACCCATTATGTTTACTGGGCTCATCTGCGGCATGTTTGTTACTGTTGCAGTCACTCCACTTGGTCTATTTGCGTCAAAAGTGACTTGAGCCGGTGGGGCATAGGTCGTGAAGCTGGTTGAGACGACAGCCGAGTTGTTTCCTAGCCCATCAGTGCAGGCCACGTAATAGGTGTAGTTTGTTGAAGCAGTTAGTCCGGTGGCGGTCACATATACGCCGGCGGTGCCTGGGTCAGTCCTGCTGTCAAAAAACACATCGCCTGAGATAGCAGCAGTTCTTGCGATTAGTTCAGCTGAAGTTGGCGCACTTGCGCTCGCAAGCCTTGCGACTAGCTTGCATGTTCCGCCTGCCTGATCTGTGCGATAACCGAGCAGATATGAGGTTTCGCCGCCAGCACCGGCACTGGCGCTTGTGACGGTCGGTGCGGCAGCATTCGCGGGAGCCACAACACCACCGAAAACAAGGGCTGCGACAACTGCTAGAAACGGCAGCTTGATTTCACGAATTCTCTGGATGATTTTCATGGCTATTACTAAATCAAAACGACAGAATATTGGCGCTCAAACCTTCGCAAACGAATGAGATTTAAGCCAATACCTTCGCGGGAGCGAGCAAAAGGGCAAAAACCCCGGCAACCAACGAAGGTTTTGCCGGGGTTTTGCTTTGGGGGTTGTGTTTATTGCTTGGTGAAGTTCATTTCAACAGTTGGCTTTGAGCCGGCTGCACCGGTCTTGACCACGGTGACTGAGGTGTGCGAGATGCGCTTGCTCACCTTGTCTAGATAGGTTGCCGCATCGGTGGCTGCCTTGACTGCGTTTGCATAGTCAGCCTCGGTTGCATCAGCCGCAACAACAACTATTGCCTCGATTGAGGTTGCTTCTTTGTTGTCAATGCAGGCGTTTTCAAGAGTCTCAAGACCGGCCTTAGTGAAGCGGTCGCCAACAAAGCGGGTCAGCTTCTGAACCTTGTTTTCAACAATCTCGATTGCGTTCTGCATGGTGATTGAGCCGCCGCCGTTGGTCATTACGACCTCTGGGAATCCGGTGACGCCAGCCGGAAGCTTGATCTCAAGCTTGCCGTCTTTGACGGTGAAGTCAGCTTTCTTGCCACCGATGGTGATTGCGGTTAGGTCGCTGAAGTTCTCGCCCTTCAGGGTCAATGTGCCCTTGCGGGTGTCGCTGGTTGGGCGAACGCTGAAACCAGGTGCTGGGTTGGTTGCAAAGCTAATCTGTGGCAGTGGGCGTTGAACTGCTGCGGTAGTTGGGGCTTGCTGGTTGCTGCTTGAGCTGCCTCCGTACTGCACAGTCTGGGCTGAAGTTCTAGCACCCGAATAGTTTTCGTAATAGGTGATGTGCTTTCCGGTTATCGAAACCGAAGCGCCGTTGTAGTCAATAACGTTGCCGTCATTAGGAATCACGAAAGTCAGTGGTGTCGTGGTTGAGTTCAAACGGTAGGAATTGTATGAATTCAGGCTGTCGAACATTGGGGCACAGTCTGAGGTCACTGCATTTGTGGCAATACCGGTCGCTGGTGCGTGCGAGTTTGAGCAGAAAATCCAAAATCTATTTGCACTTCCCTGGGTCGAATACGTTGCTGCCGTTGCGGTCAAGGTTTGGCCAGCAGAAACCGTGCCAGAGAATGTGGCAGGAGTCAATAGAGTGGCTGCCGCAGTTGTCGTGAACGTGTGGGTAAAAAGTGTCGACTGAGATGCTCCGTCTTGACATGCTACGTAGACAACGAAGCTTGTTCCTGCTGATAGCCCTGAGAAAGAAATCGATCCTGTAGTTACAGCGTTTGGGTTGGAGACATTTGAGGTGAAGCTTGTTAGGTCGCCGTTGGCTGAAACGTATGTGGTTGCTGCCAAAATGTAGGCAACAGTCGGTGCAGTGGCAGAGGCCGCGCGGGCAATTGCTTTACAGCCAACTCCAGAGCTTGATGCAACTGACATGTCAAATGAAACAGTGGCGCCAGAAATCGTCAAATTGGTAGTGGTGAAGTTAGTTGCCGATGGAACCGCTGCATTAGCTGGGGCTACAACGCCACCGAAAACTAGGGCTGCGATTACTGCAAAAAATGGAAGTTTTACTTCTTTGATCCGCTGAAACATATTCATAGGACAAGTTTTTCAATGTCTGAATTGTCCGGACAATTTAAGTTCGCAAACGCCAGGTCCAGACAACTAAAAAATCGGTTAACCGAAGATTAGGCCCTCGGCACAACCATCCACATTTTGCGCTCGGTTTCATCCATTTTTTCAATGGCATAGCGCAGTGCGGTGCGAGGCATCACCGGAGTGAATCGGCGTAAAAATTCTCGCAACGCATTTAGGTCTTTTTTGCCGGCTTCGCGCAGCATCCAGCCGACCGCTTTGTGCATCAGGTCGTGCTTGTCGCCAAGCAGCTGCTCGGCAATTTTGAAGGTCGGCTCAAGCTCGCCAACTCGAATAAACGCGAATGTGAAAATTATGCCAACTCGGCGCTCCCACAATTTTTCGGAGGCGGCAAGCGACGACAGAAGTTCGAGAGCGTCGTCACGACCAATTAGCCAGGCGCCAAGGTATGGCGCGGTGGCATCGACGAGATCCCAGTTGTTAACCCGGCCCTCATAAACCAAGTGCATGTAGTGGTCAAAGTGCTCGCGGCGTGCGCCTGCGGTTTTGGCGCGCTTAAATTTGTCGACCAAAATGAAAAGCCCGCACTGACGCATCTCGTGAATCGGTGAGTGGGTTAGTTCGGTGATTTCAGCTTCGCCGATGTGTCGAAAATCTTTGGCAACGGTGCGGGTGTCAGGAACGCGCACCCCGATGAAAACATCACCCTCGCCATATTGACCCGGGCCAGTTTTGAAGAATCGGTCGTATTCACCGACTTTGTCGGGGCGCGAAAAAGCCCTCAATGCTTGTTCAACATCGAGGGCTGTTTCGTGAGACATGCGATAACTATAGGTCTACTCGACCTTGCCGATCACAATCAGGCTGTCGCCAGCCACCGCGTCGCTGGCCAGCGTGATGCGCAAGTTGAGCGATCGTGCTGCGGCAGTGATGCTGTCGTCGCTGCGCAGGCCACTGTCGCTGGCAGGCAGCAACTCCACACGTGTGGGGGCTTGGGGTACTTGCAGGTCGATGACGATTTCCACGGCCTCGCTGGCCGGGCTGGGGTTGCCGGCATTGTCAAAGGCCATGGCCCGCAGGATGTGCGGGCCAGCACCCAGGCTGATGCCGGTGAAGCTGTAGACGCCTGTGCTGGCATTGGCGATCACTTCGGTGATTTCTTCACCAGCGTTGAGTTCGCCGTTGTTGTTGAGGTCGTCAAACAGGACCACGCGGGCGTTGACTTCGGCCGAGCCGTTGAACACCAGCC